>JAYUEB010000090.1:0-7394 GCA_043739525.1 Bdellovibrionales bacterium | reverse complement strand
TTTCGCAAAGTCTCGGGATCGTTGGGTCTGAAGGGAAAGGCCTAGAGGGTCTTGAAGTCGTTTACAATGACGTTTTGTCGGGACAAAGCAAAACTGTTAGCATGAAGCGCGATGCTCGTGGACGCCCTCTGGTGGTGAATGGACAATTGTTTAATGAAGCTCCAGATGGAGAAGATCTGCAGCTGACAATTGATCGCGAACTTCAATTCATTTTAGAGCAAGAGTTAACAAGTGTTGTGAGCGAACAACGAGCCGACTCAGCAATGGGAGTTGTCCTTGACGCCAATACTTCTGAAGTTTTGGCTTTGGCGAGTGTTCCTGTTGGTAACTCGGACTCTTATGCAAGACGTAGCCGTGGCGTGAGCGATTCATTTGAGCCCGGCAGTGTCATGAAGCCTATTTTGATTTCAGGAGTTTTACAAAAAAAATTGATGACGCCTCAAACGCGCATTGATTGCGAAGGTGGCTTTCTCAAAGTTGGCGATAAAATAATTCACGAAGCCGACAACAAACATGATTTTCGAGTTTTGACTCTCAGTGAAATTTTAGCTTTTTCTTCGAATGTAGGTGCCGCGAAAATTGGTCTGACGTTTGGAGAAGAAAATCTAAGGCAAACTCTCGTTAATTTTGGTTTCGGAGATAAAACCAATATCGATCTACCGGGCGAAGCAAAAGGAATTTTGCAACCCCTTCCATGGAGAAGTCATCTGCTAGCTAATATTGCATTTGGTCATGGAGTGAGTGTCACACCCATTCAAGTTGCAAATGCTTATGCGGCAATTGCAAATGGTGGTTGGCTGAAAAGACCTTACATTGTCAAAAAAATTCACGACAACGAAACCGGCGAGACTGTTGAGACTCAGGTTAAGACTTTAAGACGAGTTCTCACTCAAGAAGTCGCTGATCAAATGAAGATGATGTTGGTCGGAGTAACATCTAAAGAGGGAACTGGCTACAATGCACGTGTCCCTGGGTTTCTCGTAGCAGGTAAAACGGGAACCGCTCAAAAGGTAAATCCATCAGGCCGTGGCTATTTAAAGAACGCTTACGTTTCTAGCTTTGCGGGATTCTTACCTGCAAATGATCCCAAGTTTGTTATTTACGTTGTCGTTGATAATCCAAAAAAAGAATATTACGGGGCGCAGGTAGCTGCACCCGTTTTCTCTAAGCTAGCAAGATTTGCCGTGCGTGAGTTTGGACTTGCACCCGTTTATGCCTCCGAGACGACTTTTATTTCTGAGAAAAAATTTACTCTACCTAGCAAATTGGCATCGTCTCAGACTCACGAAGACGTTACGAGTAACCTACATTTAGTTCCAGATTTAAAAGGACTCAGCTTAAGAGAGGTCCTGACCCGCATTACAAATAGCGATATTGAACTCAAGACAAGTGGAAACGGGTTTGTGCTCAATACGATTCCGGCTCCGGGAACGGCCTGGCCAAACGAAAACGACAAGAAGTTAGAGGTTAAATTCGCTCCAGAACCTTCTCATAGCGAGGAGAACTAAAAATTGCGACTTGCGCAGGTGTTCTCGATCTTTTCAAGTTTGCGTTTAGGTGACCATCCCACCCAAGAAGTATCTCAGATCTTTTTTGATTCACGTTTAGTCGAAAAAAATTCTGTCTTTGTTGCCATTCGAGGTGAAAAAGTCGATGGCCACCTACATCTCAAACAAGCCTGCGAAAATGGCGCAATTGGACTAGTTGTCGAAGATTCGAAGAGTGTGCCGAATCATTTTTCGGGTGCTGTTGCGATTGTCGAGGATTCTCGAAAAGCTTTAATCGAAATCGCCACTCATTTTTTTGGTTCTCCATCAGAGAAATTATTTGTCGTTGGTGTGACTGGAACAAATGGTAAAACGACGACAACAAACATGGTTGAGAAGGTTTTAAATGAATATGGCTGGCCGACTGGAGTCATCGGAACCATCGATCATCATTTTTTAGATAAGGTTTGGGCGAGCGAGCTCACAACTCCTGACCCGATTGCATTTCAAAGACGACTTGCAGAGTTTATCGCACTTGGTGCACAAGCAGTTTGCCTTGAAGTTTCAAGTCACGCACTTGTTCAGTCGCGAGTCGACGAGGTTCAGTTTGATGTCGCGGTTTTTACAAACCTCACCCGTGACCACCTCGATTATCATCATACTATGGAGAATTATTTTTTAGCTAAGCTTAAACTTTTCAATGAGCTCCTTGCCCGCTCTAAAAAGAAAAATACCTATGCCATCATCAATACGGATGACGAGAGCGGAGTTCGCTTGATGGGCCTCACTTCTGGCAAGGCAATTTCGTATGGAAAAAGAGACGCTCAGCTGACTTTTGAAATTTTAAGTATGGATTATAGCGGCACAAGGTTTGAGATTCATTCCAATTTCGGAAGCGGGATCGTCGAACTTAAAATGACTGGCTTACACAATGTCTACAATGCTTGTGCTGCGATTGCGGTCGGACTTTCTGCAGGAGCAACATTAGAAACTTGTTCGCGCGGATTGAACAAGCTTGAAAATGTTAACGGTCGTTTACATCTTGTTCCGAATGCAGATGGTCTGCATATTTTTGTGGATTACGCCCACACCGATGATGCACTTCGAAATTCGCTTTCGCACCTTCACCAAATTCGTATCCAAAAAAACCCAGACTCTCGTCTTATCTGTGTATTTGGATGTGGCGGCGACCGCGATAAAGGCAAACGACCCCTCATGCTCAAAGCGGCACAAGAATTTGCAGACTTAGTTGTTGTGACGAGTGACAATCCAAGAACTGAAGATCCTTTGAAAATTATTTCAGATATTGTAGGATCTCAGAAGGAAAACGATAAATTAATGATTGAAGTTGATAGAAAGAAAGCGATTTTTAAAGCACTTGAACAAGCAAAAAATGGAGATGCGGTTCTCATTGCGGGCAAGGGTCACGAAGACTACCAAATCATTGGAAAGCAAAAATTCGCGTTTAGTGATGTCAACGTAGTAAAGGAGTATTTTAAATGAGTTGGGAACTAGGCCTCGAAGAACTGGCAATTGCCACTCACGGAAAAATTCTATCTGAGTTACAGGTTAACTTTACCGGCATAGGTACGGACACTCGAAAATCTCTAAAGGGACAAGTGTTCTTCGCTCTTAAAGGAGCAAATTTTGATGCTCATAACTTTTTAGATGTGGCCGTTCGTCAGGGGGCTGTCGCGCTTGTTGTGTCCGAGCTTCCAGATAAATTTAAATCACTTCCTCAGTCAGTTACTATAATTGAAGTTACAGATGTTTTGAAGGCTCTCCAGAATTTGGCTTTATTTTGGCGCCATACCATGAGCGCTAAAATCTTAGCTGTCACTGGCACGAATGGAAAAACGACAACAAAAGAATTTGCTTCAACAATTTTATCTCAAAAATTTAAGACCCAGTTTTCAAAAGGTAGCTTCAATAATCATTGGGGAGTTCCTATTAGTTTGCTGTCGATTGAGCGCGAGCACGAGGTCGCAGTCATCGAAATGGGTATGAACCACGCAGGCGAAATTAGTGAACTTGTCGGCATGACAGACCCTGATGTTGTGCTCGTTACCATGGTTGGACGCGGACATCTTGAGGGGCTCGGTTCAATAGAGGAAGTCGCAAAAGCCAAAGAAGAGATGTATACCTTTGCCGACCCTGGTGTTCGTACCATTTTCAATATCGAAAACGAATACACTCGAAAGATGTACTTAAATTATATGAAGGCTCATCCCAAGCCTTCTTTCAATCCGATTTTGTTTACAAGCAAGATGGATGCATTTGCCGCCACCCATAGGGCGACCATTCATTTTGATATCAAGTCATCAGATATAACCTCTCTTAAAATTAAGGGCTTCATCGATAATATTGATGGTGAAGTCGAAGTCCCGGTTTTTGGTGAACATAACGTGTACAATTTGATGGCGGCATCTGCGCTTTCTTTGAGTGCTGGAATGTCTCCAGCTGAAATTTGGCAAGCATTGCCTAAATGTCAAACTTCGTGGGGCCGAAGCCAATGGATGACTGCTAAGAGCGGCGCGCTCATTTTGTTTGATGCTTACAATGCCAATCCTGAAAGTATGAAGGCGGCGATTGAGAATTTTTCAAAATTACGAGTGCGCGGTCGCAAAATCGCTTTCTTAGGAGAAATGAAAGAAATGGGAGCTGCAGCCGCAGCCGTGCATCGCGAGCTCGGAACTCTTGCTGGATCGAAAGATTTTAGTCATATCTTTTTTGTTGGACCCTCTGAGGCCGAATTTTCGAAAGGTATTGAAGCCAGCAAATTTAAAAATAACCTTTTAGTTACAAGTGCTTACAAAAAGAATCTTGCGCTCAATGTGCAGCCTGTGTTAGATAGGGATGACGTCGTTTTGATAAAGGCTTCTAGGGGCATGGAGCTCGAGAGAATTCTCGAGGAACTCGAACCTATTGAGACTTGAGTCAGAACATTAAAAAACGCACTTAAAAACTGATTCTCATTAATTCAGGAAGCGCAAACTTAGATGTTCTACAAATTTCTATTGTCGTTTGAAAATCATTTTACAGCTCTTAACGTTTTTCGCTACATCACCTTTCGAACCTTTGTGTCGCTCTTTACAGGCTTCATTGTTTGCTGGTTAACAGGGCCATACTTCATTCGGTCTTTGGTGAATTGGCAGATGGGCCAAAGCATTCGTGAAGACGGGCCCGCAACACATAAGAAAAAACAAGGCACACCTACAATGGGCGGCGGACTCATTCTAATTGGTCTCATTGTTCCCGCAGTTTTGTGGGTGAACTTATTAAATCCTCTTGTTTGGGCGGTCATCGTCATTACTTTGATGTTCGGTTCGATCGGCTACATTGATGACTTCCTAAAAGTTCGAAAAAAGAATTCAAAGGGTTTGCCTGGTAAAGTGCGTTTACTAGGGGAATTTTTGATTTCTGGCGGAGTTGTTGCGGTCTTGATTTACAACTTTCATTTCTCGACTGAAGTTTATATCCCGTTCATGAAAAACACCTTTATTGAGCTTCATGGCTTCTACATTGTCTTTGCAGCACTCGTCATCACCGGCTGCGCGAATGCCGTGAATCTCACCGATGGACTCGATGGTCTTGCGATTGTTCCTGTTATTATTTCAGCTGCCACTTTAGGTGTTTTTGCCTATGTTTGTGGAAATGCCTCGATCGCAGGTTATTTGCAGATCCCTCACGTGATTGGCGCTGGTGAACTCTCTCCTCTTGCAGGAGCGATGGTTGCGGCGGGGCTTGGCTTTTTGTGGTTCAATACCTATCCCGCGCAAGTTTTTATGGGTGATGTCGGTAGTCTCTCGATCGGCGGCTTTCTCGGTTCCATGGCGGTTTTGACAAAGAACGAAATTATCTTGGTCCTCCTTGGTGGAGTCTTTGTCGTTGAGGCTTTGTCGGTTATCACCCAGGTCATTAGCTTCAAAATGACTGGAAAACGAATATTTAAAATGGCTCCCATTCATCATCATTTTGAGTTAAAAGGTTTGTCCGAAACAAAAATCATTGTGCGATTTTGGATTATCTCCATTTTGCTTGCGATTTTAAGCCTTGCAACGCTCAAGTTGAGATAATTTTATACAAAGAAGAGGTAAGAAATGAACGCCGCTCCAAAAACTCCTATTACAGATATCGCCGACCTTAAAGGCAAAAAAGTCTTGGTCGTAGGCCTTGCTCGCAGCGGAGTTTCGCTGGTTCATTTTCTCGTTGAAAATGGCGCCATTGTGACTGTTTCAGATCACAAATCAAAGGCAGAACTTTCAACAAGCTTAGAGCAAATCGACGGACTCGAAGTTCAATTTGATCTCGGCGGCCACACGCCAAAAACATTTGTTGCACAGGATTTGATTGTCTTGAGCCCTGGTGTTCCTTCAAACATGAAAATTTTTGAATACTGCCGAACTCAAGGCGTACAGGTAACAGGCGAGTTTGAATTTGCGACTTGGTTCATCAAAGTTCCAGTGATTGCAGTAACAGGTACAAACGGTAAGAGCACCACTTGCAAATTGACTGAGTTATTTTTGAAAGCTTCAGGCATTCCAACTTGGCTTGGCGGAAATTACGGCGAACCTCTTGTTGAGTATCTTCGTAAAAAAGATGAAGCGAAGGTCGTTGTTGCTGAAGTTTCTAGCTTTCAGCTCGAACATTGCGAGCGTTTTACTCCACAAAATATTATTTTTACAAACTTGGCTGAAAATCATCAAGATCGCTATCGCTCGATGGAAGAATACGTGAATGCGAAAAGCCGTATTTTTCAAAATACCAATCAAGCAACAACCAGCATCTTGAACGCAGATGACAGCGCAGTTGTTGAACTCGCACATGATCCCTCTGTTCAACGTGGACGTATTTTCTACTTCTCTCGTAAGCCATCACTCGAGCCACAAATCATGACTATCGGCGGAGCGGTTTTAATTAAAGACGAAATTCGAGTTCGTACGGGGCCCGAGATCGAAACTTACAGCATTAAAAATATGAAAATGCGTGGTAAGCATTCAATCGACAATATCATGGCAGCGATTTTGGCAGCTCGTGAGCACGGTGCTCGTCGCGAAGATATTCAAACTGTCATTGATTCATTTGCTGGAATGAAACATCGTTTAGAGTACGTACGTCGTGTCGGTGGAGTTGAATTCTTCAACGACTCAAAAGCAACAAACGTTCATGCAGTTCTACGAGCACTAGACGCGTTTGATGAGAATTTAATTTTGATCGCGGGCGGCAAGGATACAAACTTATCTTACGAACCACTGAGAGAAATCGTGCGCCGTAAAGTGAAAAATTTAATCTTAGTAGGTGAAGCGAAAGAGCGTATGAATCGCGACCTCGGAGATTATTCTGAAACTTTCTTAATCGGAACTTTCGAAGAGGCGGTTCTCATCGCTTATCAGAAGTCGCGTATTGGAGATATCGTTCTCCTCAGCCCAGGCTGCTCAAGCTTCGATATGTTCGATAGCTTTGAGGAAAGAGGAAACTACTTCAAAGAGATCGTGAATAGATTTAAGTAACCAGAAGGTACCTGCTTAGTTTTGGAGGCGCGGGATGTCATATGGGAAAATCCCGGCAAGCCGCGGCCGTCCCTGGCCTCGGTCTCAGTTGCGGTCTGGCGGTTGGCCGCTTTAATTTCTTGTCAGTTTATATAAGCTTGCTCCCAAGTGATCTGCTATTTCATGCAGGTCACCTAAGCTTTCTTCCATGTCTACTAGCGCTTGGACTTCTCTTAAGCTTGCAAAAGCGATCACATAAAATCTTGTTCTTTCTTTTTGCGAAGTCCTTGCTGAGCCTTCGCTTAGGTTGAGCACCACGCTTGATGCCGCCCTTTCTAATTGATCTTTTAGAAAGCGTGGCAGTCTTTTAGTTCGTGCTTTTTTGTAGAGCTCCAAAGCCATTTGATATGATCTGAAA
>JAYUEB010000089.1:0-2452 GCA_043739525.1 Bdellovibrionales bacterium | reverse complement strand
ACTTGGATCTGTGACTTCGAGTTCGATTAACACGGGCCCTGACCGCGCTTCGACAATGTCAATTCGCGCATAAAGCAGATCTTGCGGGATTTGCTTGAGCAGGAGCTCGCCATAGCTGATTGCCTTTGGCGAAGGAGAAATCAATACGCGCTGGCCTCCGTACTCACTATGGACTCGAAACTCATTTTGAGCCGGGACCTTACGAACCGCATGACTGAGCTTCTTGTTGAAATAAACCAGTGAGATTTCACCTTCGGTTCTGATCTCTGGTATAAACTCTTGAATTAAGAGATCACGACTCGGTAAAAGTTCGCGAATTATCTTTTCAATCTTAAGCGAATCATCTTTACTTAGGAGGTAAGTGTCATGGCCGTTAAGCGATACAGCAGGTTTAATGACAAGTTCAGTAACCTGCCAGTCGAGAAATATTTTATCTAAATCTTTTGATGAAAATGAAGTGCCAAGGCTCAGCCACTTAGTTTTCGGAATTGCGACATGTTTTTCGAGCTCGAGAATATGTTTTTTATTTAAATTCCATTCAATAGTTTCAAGTGAATTTAAAATTGGCATTTTCAATTTACGAAGCCCAGTTAGCCAAGAGCGAAAATCATCGTATTTGCGATGATAATTCCAGCATGATCTGAAGATGAGGGCCTCAAATTTATTTGCGTCTTGATTTCTTTGATCCCAAACGAGGTGTGAAACCTGTATTCCTTTTTCCTCTAAATAGGGGATGACAAGTCGATCGTCTTTATCGAGTTCAGGGTCTTCACTTGAGGTGACAAACGCAATTTTCAATCGAGCACTCCAGGTTCAACTTTAAGTACTTCTCCTGATTTATAATCGATACGGAAAAAACCTCGAAATGGCGCAAAAGGCGTGTCACCCGGCTTCGAAATTATGATTTTTCCGTCAGGGATTTGAGCTAATGCTGAGTTTAGCTGTTTCTTGCTACTGAGATTGACACTGATCGATTGATCAATATTTTTAAGTTTTTCATGTTCCGACTGCACCGGTTTTTCTGGATGAATGATAAAAAACGAAGAGTAACCAAAGTCATTTGTTTTGCTGAGGGCAACTTGAAGGTTTTTCTCAGTCTTAAGAAATTTGCTGAGTTCGTCAAACTTATTTCTTTCGGACCTGGCACTCCAGATTAGGTCCGTGACAAATAATATAAAGATGAGGATGGCGACGCCAACGAGAATACCCAAGGCCTTCAGAGCGAAAATAAACGCGGATTTCATTTGCATGGCAAAGTCTAAAGCGAGCTTTGAAAGATGTCAAAATACCTCAAGGAATATGCTCTTGCCTTAATTGATTCAGAGGGCTAATACTGGGTACCTATGTCGGCGACTCATTTGATTAAAAGTATGATTCCAAAGTCTATTCAACCTCATGTGAAGCAGTTATCGTTTCGCATGTTTGAATTGGGAGATCGTTTCTTAAATGGTCGAAATAATCTGATTCCACCAAAGACAATTCAGTATGTCGGCGGCAAAGATCAGTTTGTAGCTGCGGGTAAAGAGTTTTTCGAGCTCTTTAAAACTCTTGGTCATCTTGAGCCCGATCATGCCGTTCTTGATATTGGATGTGGAACAGGTCGCATGTCCTATCCTCTTACGAGTTTTTTATCCGCTCGTGGAAAATTTGTTGGATTTGATATTGTCCCTCACGCAATTGAATGGTGCCGCGTTCGCTATGAGCATCAGTTTCCAAATTTTCATTTCTATCTCGCGAATCTTTATAATTCGGATTACAATCCATCGGGAAAAATAAAAGGCGCTCATTATCGATTTCAGCATCAAAATGCTGAGTTTGATTTCGCGTTTGCAACTTCGGTATTCACTCATTTGTTGCCAGATGAATCACAAAATTATCTAAACGAGATCAGGCGCATTTTGAAGCCAAAAGGTCGGGCTTTGCTCACGTTTTTTGTTATTAATGAAGAATCAAAAGCTCAGATCGAAGCGGGTCGCACGGTGATTCCATTGAAATATAAAATGAATGGTTTTTATACTTCAACTCCTGAGTGTCCTGAAAATGCAGTTGGTTATGAACAAAACGATCTTCTGAAAATGCTCTCGCGAGCCGGTCTTGAGATCGAGGGTCCTATTCATTTCGGCGAATGGTGTCCGCGCACAAAATTTTTGAGTTTTCAAGATATCCTGATTGTTCGGCCTATTCAGAGATAGGTTTTTCGCGGTATTTTTGCACAAGCCATACGAGGCTTACGACAAGGCCTATCGTCGCGAGAATTCGAACCGATCGCGCAATCCGAATTTCTTGAAATAGTAAGGCCCAGCGAACTAATATTTCAGTCCAATCATGCTCTCCGTCACCCACGAGCGGAAGCTCACGAACTCTGGCATCGGCTATATAGCGCGCGATATTCCAAAAGTTTTGACAGAGCCAAACGAGCATCACTGCGAAAGAATTAGCTTCACGGCGAAAC
>JAYUEB010000088.1:0-7402 GCA_043739525.1 Bdellovibrionales bacterium | reverse complement strand
TCCGAAGCAAAGTGAGCGGCATAAGGAAAAATCATTTGAACGCCTGCAGAGCCGAGGCCCGTTGCGAATGCCGCAATAAAATAGGGAATTGGAGTTGTAACAAATGCTAATCCGAGAATTCCAATCGTTGCGAGTGCGATCATCGAAACAATTAATTTTCGGCTTTCAAGAATATCTCCAAGCGGAACAAGACAGAGTACTCCGATGCCGTAACCCAATTGTGTGAGGGTGACGACGAGCCCAGCGGCTTCGGGCGCGATTCCCAGTGAGTGACTGATGATTGCGACGAGTGGTTGCGCATAATATAGATTGGCTGCCATGACGGCGATTGAAGTCGCCAAGAGAAGGACGAGCCATCGCGGAAGAGTATTTTGTTCGAGAGCGGGCATGAGATTAGTAATTATCATTTGGGAGATCATTGGCAATGAAATATTGGCTGGCCGAAAGGAGTTTTAAAAAGCTTGATCTCGGAAAGATCAGTTAGATAGATGTCTAAGTGTTGGGAATCGATGAAGAACTGACGGGATGGACAGAAGGCTCAATTAAGTGTATGATTCACTGTATGGCACCAGCTAAGCAAAAATTAACAGATAAACAATTTGCCCAAATTGCCCGCGCACTAGCGGAACCGCGCCGCTATCAAATCCTTAAGGAAATTGGCGCGTGCAAGGAGCAAATGTCGTGCTCAAGTTTACAAGAGTGCCATGAAATTAGCGCGGCCACTTTATCACATCATATTAAAGAGCTTGAGACTGCAGGACTCGTAGAAACCATTCGCGAAGGCAAATTTATGCGGCTCACTGTTAAGCGCGATATTTTGCACGCTTACCTCGACCGCCTCGCTAAAATCTAACCCCCAAATTATATCTGTTCACTCGACTTTCAGCTTTTTTGTGTCATTTCGATACTTTGACAATCATCTAAATGAAACTTGACTTTTTGGCTCAATAGTTCGATACTTATCTAAACGTCGAACAATTATCAGGAGTCAAAACGTGAAAAAGCTAAATGGAAAAGTGGCCATAGTGACAGGAGCATCAAAAGGAATCGGAGCGAGCATTGCAAAGGGACTCGCGGCTGAGGGTGCTTCTGTTGTCGAGAACTTCACCGAAGAAGAGTTTCATCGTCAGTTCAATACAAATGTCCTCGGCACGATTTTGAGTACGCGCGAAGCCGTTCAGTATTTCGGTCCTAAAGCTGGCAGCGTCATCAACATAAGTTCGGTTGTAAGTGAAAATCCGCCACCTGATTCAACAATCTATTCAGCGACAAAAGGGGCCGTAGATACTTTGACGCTCGGACTCTCACGCGAACTCGCATCTCGAAACATTCGAGTCAATGCAATTGCTCCGGGTGGTGTCGAAACCGAGGGTACACACGCCGCTGGATTCCTTGGCGGCGAGTTCGAAAAGAAGATGATTGGTTTAACACCTCTTGGTCGAATGGGCCAGCCACAGGACATTGCGAAGGTCGCCGTGTTTTTAGCTTCGGAGGAATCGACTTGGCTAACAGGTGAACGTATTTCCGCTTCTGGCGGATTTCGGTAGGGAGCTTATATGCATCATTGGATATACGAAAACTTATTTGTCTTTGTTTTAGCAAGCTTTTCTGGATTTGATTTAGTTAAGCGAGCTCTTGTTCGCGTGAGAACCGGGATTATGAATTTTCCGCTCAAATGCTATCTCAAAATCGTGAGCGGACTGAGCCGCGGCGACACTCAAGTGCTCGCGGCATGTTCGAAAAAGGGAACTACGACAAATTCCTTTTTTATGGATTTACAGTAGGTGGTTCTTGAGATTGAACGCGTGGAGTTTGTTTAACTGTTGGAGCAGGCTTTCCAAGCTGAGCTCCGACAGGTCTTCTTCGAGGAAGTGAGAAAGTAAAAGTACTTCCATTTCCAACCTGGCTATCAACTCGAACAGTTCCACCATGTGCTTCAACAATAGTCTTAACAATGGCGAGACCCACTCCCGAACCTTGGTTAGCAGTATCTCTTGCTTGCCAGAAATTGTCGAAAATTACTGGTATTTGTTTTTCAGGAATTCCGGGGCCGCTATCAACAACTGAAACATAAACAAATTGTTGATCGCTTCGTACTTTCACAACAACTTTACTGTGTCTTGGGCTAAATTTAATAGCATTGCCAACTAGATTAGAAAGTACGCGCATCACACGCTCACGATCAAAAAATGCAAGTGTTGGCGGATTGACAGAATCAAACTGAAGGCGAATATCACGTTGCTTAGCGAGAGCTTGAAGCATTAAACGAGCATCGTCTAAAATAACGTCGATTCCGAGTTGATCAAGTCTGAGAGTCAAATTGCCTTGATCTGACTTTGCTTGATCGTTCATATCTTTAATCAAACCATTAATGACTGTTACTGAGCTCTTAATAGACTCGGCTCCTTCACCAGGTGATTGAGAACTTGAGATATTGTCCGCTGTGTGAATAATTTCTGTGAGTGGATCTTTTAAATCTTGAGAAACGGCGACAATGATACCATCACGAGCCAAAATAGCTTTCTGAGCTTCGTGGTATAAGCGGTCACGCTCAGAAACTTGTCTCTTGCGCTCCCCGAGTAAACGAAGCACCAAAAGAACCATACTCAAAAATAAAAAACCCACGAGACCAGTAAACCAAGTCATGGCCGGCCGAATTTGAACTTCCGCGCCAGCAGCAGCTTCTTTTACTTGAGCGCGCGTGCGATCAAGCTCGGTATTGTGCAAGCGTACGATTTCGTCGAGCGATTTGTTGATACTTGAGCGAAGTGGGATCGTTTTTGATTGATAAAATTGGCCAACAATTTTCGATTCTGTATGTTGTTCACGAAACTTCATTGCCTGATCAAATATATCTTGTAGCTGCTGTTGAGTCGTTTCGATGTTCTTAATAATCTCAGGAACGTGTGGAAGAGTAAATTTCTTCTCGAAATCAGAGAGAGCTTCATTGAAAGCCTGCTTCTCTTTTCTCTGCTCATCGAAAAGAGTCGAAGAACCGAGCAGAAAGAAAGACCGGCTGTCTGCGATCTGAGATTCAATCATATTACGAAGGCGTTCCACTTCGATCGGAGCACGCACATCAACTTGAGTGATGTTTTTGCCCGCGGCAATCGTTTGCTTCAAATTCAATGCGTACATCCAGGCACTTGCGATGACGCCAACAAAAATGACGAAAAGGTAAATGAGGGCTCTCGCTTCTAGACTCGATTTTTTTTTCTTATTTTGTGCTTTGTTCATCTAGACGGCTTACCAACTGAGGCTCAAGTGCGCAAACAAAAAATTGGGAGATGGAATCTGTTAGGGTAGGAGGGAAATTTTACCCGGTTCGATGCAAGAAATTCCGCATTTTGTCAATCTTCCGAAGACGCCGCTTACGAAATGCCCCGCTTTCTGCTAATTTTAGTTCAATGAAAAAACTTTCGATTATCGTTGCAATGCGAGGAGAAGCCGAAGCTCTGGTCTCAGAACTTGGTTTAAAAAAAGTAGTGCCGAATGACTTTTTTGAAGGTCTTCCATTTTTATTTTATCAGGGTACTTTCATAAATAAATTGAAGCTCACGTTTACAGTTCCCGGCCTAGATGCACGATATAATGTTGATAGTATTGGCACAGAACCAGCTGCTGTCGCGGCTTTTGCAACGATCAACGAGTTCAAACCCGATCTTCTCTTAAACCTTGGTACCGCCGGAAGCTTTCAGAAAAAAGGTGCACACATCGGAAAAGTATATTTGAGCGACTCTGCATTTTATTTTCACGATCATAGGATCCCAATCGAGGGTTGGGATAAATTTGGAATCGGCGCGTATCCATCTTTAGACGTAAAAAATTTGGCTTTGAAAATCGGCTGTGAGCGCGGCAACATCTCATCTGGTAATTCATTGGACTTTACCCCAGAAGATCTCTCACGAATCGAGTCGAGTGGCGCAATTTTAAAAGAGATGGAAGCTGGAGCAATCGCTTGGGTCGCCTTTATTACAAAGACTCCTTTCTTTGCTTTAAAATCAGTGACCAATTTGATCGACGTTAACTCAGATTCACCTGGAGAATTTGAAAAGAACTTTCAGCTTGCCGTTCAAAGTCTAACCGAAAAGGCTCTTGAATTGGTTAAGATTCTGTCGGGAGAAGATTGGCCAGTGCTTAAAGCTTGAGTTTTAATTACTTTACGAGTTTGATCATTTCATGAACTTACAAACAAATTTAGTTGAGCCAAACTCCGAACAGCTGACACGTTTAAGGAAGTGGAGAATCTCAACCTTTTGGGTCATGCTTATTGGCTATATCGGCTATTATTTGGTTCGTGGAAATCTTCCCGTCGCGATGCCACTCCTAAGTAAGGAATTCGGTTACAGCAACACCCAGCTTGGATATATTCTCACTTTTTCAGAACTCTTCTACGCCCTCGGTAAGTTCACAACCGGTCCACTTGCCGATCAAATTGGCGGAAAAAAAATTTTCATCATAGGCATGGTTGGCGCTGTATTTTTTAATTTCATTTTTCCGCTCGATTCACATCTCTTGTATTTTACGATTGTTTGGTGTGCAGCTCGATATTTTCTTTCAATGGGCTGGGGTGGGCTCGCAAAAATTATTGGCGAGTGGTACGAGCCTGAGCGAAATGGCGTTATCATGGGGACTATCAGTATTAATTTTCAACTAGGTGGTAGCGTCGCAGCTCTTTTTGCTGGGCTTCTGATTGCACTCGGCGTCGGATGGAAAGGGCTCTTCTTTTGGCCAGCAGCGGTGGTCTCGTTGATTGCCGTTTGGGCGCAATTGGCATCCAAAGAAAGTCCTCGTGATGTCATTCCAAATGTCAGGTTCGGAAGAAACGCAGGTGTACGAAAAGCGCAGCTACAATTTCAATCAGACGAAGGAGTGAAACATAGCGCCAAGCAAATTATGATGTCACTTTTGAGGATACCTTCGTTTCAAAAGCTCCTGGTCTATAGTTTTCTCATTCATATCTTACGTTCGTTTTTTATGTATTGGATTCCGAAATTCATGGTCGACATCGGAATGGGTCAGGTCGGTGCGGCTATGAGCTCAGCGGTTTTTCCACTTGCCGGTTGTCTCGGAACTGTTGCTCTTGGTTGGTATACAGATCGCTATTCAGCTGAAGGTCAAAGAACTTCTGCCATGTGGAAAATGCTTTTGGGTTCGGTTATCGCAATTGCCGTCATTGCACCTCTCATCGCTTTTCGTATGGATTACGCTTATGTCATTGTCGCCCTGCTCGGAATCGCGGGCTTTTGCATTTATGGGCCATACTCAATGTCAGCTGGATGCCTCACTCTCGATATTGCAGGATCTGAAGGTGCTGGCACCTGCACGGGTTTGCTAGATGGTATTGGATATATCGGTGGTACTGTTGCTTCATTCGGAACCGGCATTGTTGCAGATATTTTTGGATGGAAAGAAGTTTTTTGGTCTCTTGCGGCGTTTAGCTTAGTTACGACCGCGTGGGTTTTCTACATGAGTCGGAGTCGTAAATGAAAATAATTGTAGTCGTTCTAGCACTCAGTCTTTCTTCCGCTTTTGCTCAGGCTAAAATCGAAACACAAGGTCACAGAGGAGCTCGCGGCTCTCGACCCGAAAATACTTTGCCAGCATTTGAGTTTGCGATTGCAAACGGGGTCGACACACTTGAGCTCGATCTGGCTGTGAGCAGCGATGAGCAGTTGGTGATTTCTCACGAGCCCGCGATCACTCCTGAGAGATGTTTGGATCCCTCGGGAAATAAATTGAAAGAAGCTATATACATTCGCTCTCTTAAATATGACGAGATCAAGAAATACGATTGCGGAAGTCTCGGCCACGAGCGATTCTCAAAACAAGTGGCAGTTCCCCACACTCCAATGCCACGACTTGAAGATTTGTTTGAAATGGTCGAAAAATCGACTTTGCCTCAGGCTAAAAAAGTTCATTTCAATATTGAAACAAAAATTTATCCTTCAAAGCCCGAACTCACTCCAGAGCCAGAAGAATTTGCTCGAAAAATTATTTTGCTAGGCCGTAAACACAATATGATCTCGCGAATGATTTTGCAGTCCTTTGATGATCGTACTCTCATCGCTTCTAAGAAAATTGAGCCTAAATTACTCACGTCTATGCTGACGAGTGACAATCACGTGGACTACGTAGCTGTTGCTAAAAGCGCGCATGCTGACATCATTTCTCCAGATTACACATGGATTCTTGAAAGTGACGTGAAAGCCCTACACAAGGCACATGTCAAAGTATTGCCGTGGACGGTGAATGATCAAAAAGACTGGGACCATCTCGTTGATATCGGAGTGGACGGGATCATTTCTGACTATCCCAAAGAATTAGTTGAACACCTTAAAGCTCGCTAAGGCTTTTCTGCGCAAATGTCTGCCAAGTTTTCGGCAGAGGTATTGAGCTCGCCCGATCGAATCTGATCGCGAATTACCGGTGTCGAGATGACTTGAGAGTCGTAAATTACCGCGGCCAGCTGTCCGACTGAAGACGCGGTTCCTTTAGAGAGTTTTTCTTTGCCTGAAGCCGTGAGCACAATTTTGAGAGTCGGTTTCCCAAAACTATCTTTAATGCTTTCAACTTTTAAGACATCGGCGTTTTGGATGACAAGATCGTCTCTGAAGGGCATTTCTTTTCCATGAATGTTGAGATTGATAGTTTGAATTTGAGTATTCGAGGTAAAAAAGCGAATTTCAAAAGTCTTAGCAATTTGTTCACCGGTGCAAGATTGAATCTGCGCTGATACCTTTTTGAAAAGACCTACAAATAGCAAAGCGATGCAAATGAGATAAAAATATTTTGCATAAGTGAATATGCGAAGCAAATCTTTGAGTCGTGCTATTTTTTCGGTGTCGGTCATTGTGATAAACCGATATTTTTTGTTTTTAAAAAAAACTAAAAGTCCCAATAACAAAATGATCGCATTCAAAATTGTGTTGTAGCTGATTTGGCTGGTCCAAATTCTTTTAAGAAAAATGAGAAGAGAAAAATAGAATATAGGAGTTAATAAACCGCAAATAATAGCTTGCGTACGAAGTTTTTTATTGAGGGCAGAAATTTCGTCCATAGAAAAATGCTGACAGACTAGCTATCAATTGTAAACAATAAGCTCGTAGCGAAAAGAATCTCTCAAGTGCCCCTTGATCTCTTTTGTTCCTTTGATAAGACCAACTCGTTTCATTCCGAGTTTTTCCATAACCTTAAAAGATGCTGAGTTGCGCGTATCGCAGGTTGCGTAAATGACAGAAAGCTTGAGCATTTGAAAGCCAAAATCAATGAGGGCGCGAGCGGCTTCTGTCGCGTAACCTTGATTTTGAAATTCAGGATTGACTGCCCAACCGAGGTTAGCAACCTGACTGGTTTCGGTTTCACGACGGATGCCACATCCTCCAATTAAGAGCGCGTTGAG
>JAYUEB010000087.1:0-7406 GCA_043739525.1 Bdellovibrionales bacterium | reverse complement strand
CCAATTGAACATTATGTTGTGGCTGAGCCATCTGAAATCACGAACGCCTCTGACTTAAGTAAAATTACCTTTGGCGGAGACCCAACCAGATTTATTTTAAATTATGCTCGCAGCCTACATATCTGCTCTCCAGAACAAATTGTAAACGCAGATCGCATGGTTTATGACGTTAAGAGTTTTGTCGACGCTCATCCTCGTTTGAGCAAATTCAACTTTATAGACGAAGAAGTAACCGAGCCAAAAACGACACTCAAGGACCACACTTGGAACTTTTTAAAAGGCATGGCCCTCCATTTTGATACGACATTCTACAGTCATCAGTTTTTAAGAAACCTGACTTCAGGTGTACTTTCAAAAGAAATTGAACTTGAGAAAGCACAAGAGATTTTGCTTGTCCGAGATTGCTGGGGACACAAGTCTGATACCTATAAAGAGCTCATAAAAGAAATGGCTACTTTCTCAAATTTCTCAGACCTCGACGTTCTAGAGCTTAGAAATGCGGACACTTTTATTCGCTTGCAGATGGCAGAAGTCATCGCTCAGCTGGTCTACTTAAATGATAGACCAGACGCTGCCACAAAAGCTTATTTTACGAATGTTTTGAAAATTTTAGCGGTCGATTCTGCTGCCTTCAAATCTTACTTCACTTTCTACGCTTCAAATCTCCTCGAGCTTAAGTTCGTCAGAACCGCTCTTAGTCCGTCGGGATATCGATTGCGCAATCAAGTAAACACTGAAGATCCATACACTCAAAGTGTGAGAGAAGAGTGGCGACCAGATTGGCCACAATCGCTTTACCCTTATCAGAGACCACTTCCTTCGAATGGAATTCCGTCAACAGGATTTGATCCAATTAATCCTGGCAATATCGGTAATGGCGCGGGTGGCTTTCCGTTCATTCATAAGTAAGAAGTAAGAGATAAAACGAGGAATAAATGAAAAGACTGATTTGCATAATTCTCGTTTTGTCCTTAGGGACTGGCGCCTTCGGGAGCCAGCTCGCGTGCCGTGATCTCTTTTTAGAGTCTATCTTTAGTCACGAAATAAGCCCAAACGTCGCTCCTGAAGTACTCAACTCACAGCTTCAGTCATACGATCAAATAAAATATAAACGTCGCGGCCTCTATACTTTCTTGAAAGAAAAAGTTACCAGAAGAAAAAGTGAGCCAGTCACTTTTGATCTCAAAAGATTTAACGACAATGTTGAATTTTATAAAAAGCTTTTGTCAGATCAAAATTATCGGGATCTTCAGATTTGGAATGCAGACCCCAGAACCACGCCACGCGACCTTGAAGAAACGCTCGCCCTTATGGAAGCCGCTAACGAACACAATCCTGATACAGCAGGTTTAAATGTCGTAAGGCGCTGGCTCGTCTCAGCCCGAGCCCGAGATGTCGAGCAAATGACTGACCTTTTGAAATTTAAAGACTTTACGAGACCTGTTGAGACTGACACACAAATTGCTAAAATTTATTTAATTGCAAACGTCCCATTTGAACAAATCTCTAAAGTACTCAATACAGAGATAAGTCCTCGCGCTGTGAATGTCATCGTCGGACGCATACGTGTTGCATTTTTAACTGAATCTTTTGAAAAAGCATTTGAAATTCTCGGCACAAGACAGACTGGCGGCTTGAGAGAAAGTTTACGGACTTTTAAAAAAGATCATCCCAATATTTCGCCTCTACCTGGTGCCGCAGCTCAACTGATGACTATAGGTGCGATCGTTAGAGGCGGACCTCAGGGCCTGTTTCTCTTAAAGGGAATGATTGAAAAGATGTCGAAAGAGGACTTACGCAAACTTCTACATGGAGATCTTTCGGATATCGATCCAAGACTCGCCAAAGCAGTGAGAATAGAAGATCGGGTGAAGCTTGGAATGGTCATCCTAGGTTTAGCATGTTTTGCTTTTTCCATTGTACTTGTGCAGCATACGATTCGATATAATTTTTTCTCAAATACAAATACAACTGAGCAGAGAGCAAAACTTGAGCAAGAGGCATACGACTCAACCAAAGCTTCGTTAGACTTTATGCATATAACCCTGACCCCTGCAGAAATCGCTGTCGAAAAAGAAAGAATACATAAGTTACCTGACTTCGATGTCGACGCGAGAATTGCGCCGCTTTCTAAGGTAGATTAAATCGCAACGCTCGCTTTCTGTGCTTGTTCAAGCCATTGAAATGGTACCATCGTCAATTCTCGAGCTTCGTTAACGTGTTGAATGCGAACTCTTTCGGAAGCTTCGAGATCAGCAATTGATCGTGCGACTCGTTTAAGAGAAAGTTGTCGTCTTTCGGACAACAAATCAATGCGAAAATACTCATCGATAAATTGATGATCCATCGTTTGCGAAAGCTCATCAATCTTAATTTTTGAATTGGGAATATTTTGGTTTCGATTTCGGATTCGAAATTGAATACTATCTGTTATTTTCTCGGCTATCTCTTTGGTCGTGATTTCTTTTTCTTGCCTATCCCAAAACGGAGAGAAGGCTAAAATTTGAAAACGATCAATGCAAGATCCGTTTAACTTCGAAAGATAGTTTTTCATTTTGTATTGCGAACACCGACAAGCTTTTGGAGAATTCATGGCAAAGTCTCCGCAATTGCAAAGGTTGGTAGTGGCAATCAAAAAAATATCAGCCGGAAATTCAGTATATTGACCATTTCGAGCAACACTGAGCTTTGCATGTTCAAGTGGCTCTCTGAGTGCATTCTGAATCTCGGAATGAAATTGCATAAACTCATCCATAATGAGGACTCCTTTATGAGCCCTGGTGATTTCTCCGGGATGAAGTTGTGCCCCTCCGCCTAAAAAGGCCATTGTTGATATGCTGTGATGAACATTCACTTCAGGACGAGCAAGGACTTGATCACCCGAATTAAAATGTCTCTGGATTCGCTCTACCTCTTCGGCATTCTCATCTCTCAGTGGTTCAATTAATTTAGCAGTTGTAGTCGCAATCGTACTTTTACCACTTCCGACTGATCCCGCTAAAAGGGCTGAATGCTCACCGCTTGCTAAAATTTGAATCAATCTGGATGCCGATTTTGAAAATTTGATGTCCGGGAGCCTAGGCTTAATCTTATGAAAACTTTGCTCCTGGGCTTTAATTCTGGTCAGTTCATTTAGGTCTTTGAGATTTTGAATTTCAAAATGAGCAAATTTTGCTTTTGCTTGAGGGCCAGTTAAAATTTCATAATCTTTAAGAAACTTAAAATCATCAAGACGATCATAGGCACGAATCACTTCGCCCTTGAGACCTAAATGTCCAATGATGAGCCAAGGCTTTTCGCTCTTCAATTCAATTTGTTTTGTCTCATATAAAATCGCAGTTGCAATGGCAAGTTCCAGCCCCTCATTTCCTTTTTTGAGGGACTGAGGTTTGAGATTGACCAATATATGTTGTGCTTTTGGAATTTTATAGCCCTGAGATTTGAGTGCTGAACGAATTTTGGGAATGCTTTCCCGCACAAGTGCATCAGCTTGTCCCAATATTGAAATTTGCGGAAGTCCGGGCATCAGACTCACTTCGACTTCAAAGGCTTCGAGTTCAAAATTGTGAAGGGTCAGAGAAAATATTTTCATAGGCTTACGATATGCAAGGAGCAGGCACTGCCCTTGCTATTGTCTCAAACGATTTAAATATTTTGAAATTCAGATTCCGAACTAGCTATCTGAGAGAGTTTGAAGAAATGCTAAAATATCATCCACATCTTCATCACTCATTTTAAGATCACCCATATCTTTGTGATTCACTGTCTCCGCTACTTCAGCAGGCGGCCAACAATTGCTTTTTTCAGCTTCTTCTGCCGAAACAGGTCCCGAGCAAGCAGGTTTTGTATCTCGCGTATTTAAGAAATCCACAACTTGTTTGAGAGTTTTAAAATATCCGTTATGCATATAAGGACCGGTTGCAGAAATGTTTCGAAGAGTCGGAACTTTGAATTTCCCGCTATCTTCATGCCGGCCAGTTGTTCGCTCGAGTCCAATGTCGGTCTCCGTTTGAATCTCAGGATTTACAGGAAGTCCCAAATTTGCATAGCTGAAGTTTGTAAAAATAGGCTGAGCCGATGGGTTGTCTTTTTCTAAACTATGACATGAGATGCAATTCGCACTTTTCTTATCGGAAAATAAATCAAATCCCCTTTGTTCTGAATCGGTAAACTGATCAATGTTAGCATTCACGCGATCGAATTTCGAATTAAAATGATCAAACTCATCCGTGCGCTCATAGGTACCGATAGCCAGGCCTATGCCTTCAAATGCTTTTTCAACCTGATTTAAAACTTTAAAGGCAGCTGGAAAACCTTTCATGAAAGTTTCATCACAGGCTGATTCCCCAAAAAGGTTTCGAAAAAGTGCACCGTAGTTCTCAGAAGAGCAGACCGCGTTTACGACATATTCTTTGGTAGCTCCCATTTCAATCGGATTGAGAAAAGGCATAGTCGCCTGCTCTTCTAAACTGTTTGCTCTGCCATCCCAAAAAAGCCCGCCTTCGGTATTTTCACCTGCAACTACGAGTGGTTTTGAAAATTTCAAATATGTGAGGGTTGGAGCATTTCGAGTGCCAAAATTATTTTTGCTTGCCCCTTGCGAATTCGCTCCATGCGCAGGATCTGTATAAGATGATCTGGGATCATGGCAGCTGACACAAGCTTGCCCCACGGGTTGAGAGAGATTGGTGTCGTTAAAGAGCAAGTCCCCGAGTTTCTCCATAGGAGAATCATGATTTTTTGCCTGAATCGTCGTCCCTAATAGAAAGCTGAATAAACAAACAACTGGTAATCTTCCTTTGATCACAAGGTCCCCTTTTATCAAGATGAAATTTATTTTTGCGCTATAAAAGGATTCCGAATAATGAAATACTTTGCAAGATTAAATCATATTTGCGCCTGAAGTATTGTCACGAAACCGTGAACACAATCAGAAAAAACCGCTTTCGAATCCGCTGCTCTTAGTGAACTTGTAATTCAAACTCGCTAGTCGACTGAGATTCAGGAGCGACGGACGAACGAAGACTACGACTTGCGTATCTCGCTCGGTTTAATCTCTCCGAATAAAGCCCAAGTATGATGAGCCCTATTATTACCATGATGACCCAGAACTTCGAATTTAAGCCACGTTGTCTTCGGCTGAAAGACTCGATCATATTCGTTGCTGTCATATTCCCCTCCCTCAAATGACTTAAACCAAATAAAAGTTTAATCTAGGAATTGAGATTGCAGATTGGATGCCAATTTTCTGAGGAAAGTGACTGGACCTTTTTATTTAATCTTCGAGATGAGAAAGAGGATGGTGCTGTTCAATGGTATCCGTTAAATTTTTTGTGGTAACGCTGGTATAAACTTGAGTCGTCTGAATACTCGCGTGCCCAAGTAAAAGTTGAATCGATCGCAAGTCAGCACCGCTTTCGAGCAAAGCTGTAGCACAACCATGACGAAAACGATGCGGACTCACCGGCTCATCAAAACCAGCTTTTGCAGACCAAGCCGCAAGCCATCGCCAAATATCAACGCGAGAAGGTCGATGACCACGATCATTAATAAGAATGGATGGTGTCGATTCTTTTAATAAATGAGGGCGCACATCTTTTAAATATTTTTTAAGCTCAAGACCCAAAACTTCAGTGACCGGAATAATGCGCTCTTTATTTCCTTTACCAAGAACGACGAGCCAATTATCGATCTCGTGATAATTTTGAAGCGAAAGACCAATCAGCTCGGTCACTCGACAACCGAGTCCATAGAGCAGCAATAATGTCATTTGATTGCGCGAAGTGCGATTGGGATCTTCGGTCTCAGAGGCCTTAAAAAGCCTTTCAAATTCACTCAGAGTCAATGGCCTTGGCAAAGCGACTTTGACCCTAGGTGCTCGCAACTCCTTTAGGAGAGGCACTTGTGCGCCTTTTAGCTGGCAAAATTTAAAGTAGGTCCGAACGCTTGAGATGATCCTGGCTTGCGATCTTGCAGATAGGCCTTGGGCCTTCATAAAAGCATAAAATCCTGAGAGCTCTTTCGAGCTGGTGTAGAATTTTTCGAAGAGATCAAGATCACGACGATAAGCCATAATCGTATTTCGAGATCTGCCTCTCACTAATTCTAAATCTTCAAAAAAGGGAATTATCATTTCAAGCGACATGCTGACATCATCGACCTGAAATATTATGAAACGCAAGTCTTAAAAACGAAAAAACTCGCGACTTGTCAAAAGCGCGAGTTTTATTAATTCAAAATTAAGAGAGCTCAATCAGTTTAGAACGTATCCACCACTTGGAATTCCGCAAGCTTGTTGAATACCGCCGTAACCAATTCCTGTGTTCACGCTCATGATCTGAATTTGACCAACAAGTCGGTAAGCGAAGCTTTGACCTGTTGATGAAACTCCTCCACCAGCAGTTAAGAAAGGATCAGCGAACAAGATTGTCATCTGACCAGTTCCGCCTGTAGCAGTAACGGTTCCTTCAAAGTTATTTAAGTAGGTACCGTAGTAGTTCAGAGTTCCAGTAAAGCTGTATGTTGATGCTGCTAAACAGCCTGAAGCTCCAGCTTGGACATTCACAACACCACTCACTTGCACAGGGCCTGAGTAAGAATTAATTCCACCGTAGCCGTAGCCAGTGCCATATCCGCCGACGCCGACTGCTTGAGTTGAAGTTGCTTGAAGCAAGACTTCAAATCCTGGAAGATATCCATAAGCAGGAGAACTTCCGATCGCACAAGCGCTAAAAATTCCGCCGGTTGCTGCAGTACAGTTCGCAGCATTAAAAGTTCCGACGCCGACTCCGACTGGAAGTGCAACTGGTGCTGGCGATCCGCCACCGCCGCCGCCTCCACACGCTACAAAAACTTGTAAGCTTGCTACAAGTGCAAGAGTCATAGACAATCGCCCGAGCCAGCCCTTTTGGTTTTCATTTGAGGTTTTCATTTTCTAATCTCCCTAAAAGTGTTTCTAAAAATATCTCAATTAAAATTTAATTTCCTAAAGCTGCTGATTGGCTTAAGCCCTCGAAAGTTCCGAGTAAGGCATAAGCTGGTCGACCTTGTCCTGCATTGTTTGGATAAAGGCTTGATGTCGTATCAGGCATTGCACCATCCGCGAATGAAGTTAAGAAAGTACGGCAATCATATGGAGTCGTGTTTGCACCACCCACTGGATCAATTTGCCAACACATTCTAAGAGGACCTTGAACTCCGCTTTGACCAAAATTCTGAAAGTAGACTTTTCCGCCGAGAGTACCAACCGAACCGTCACCTGTACTTGTTGAGTGATCGATTACGACAACGATCGCACCATATAAGTCTTGAAAGAATCCATGCCACTGAGTTGAGTTCAACCAAACATTGTATCCCGCAAAGCTTGTGCTTGGATACGATGGATGAGTTGTTGAAAGAGTCGCTGC
>JAYUEB010000086.1:0-7425 GCA_043739525.1 Bdellovibrionales bacterium | reverse complement strand
GATTTTGCCCATGACAAGCTAAACAGCGGGCGGGGTTTACTTGGGAACGAGTCGGCGCAACATTTTGATCATCAGAAAAGAGAATGAATGAGTATTCGTACCTTCCGGTATCCGATTTGAACTCGGTCATTTCGATTTCGTTGAAACCTCCTAAGTCAGAGCTTCCGTTAAAAGTTAAAATCATGTGCCCGTCATTGCCAAAAAGTACGGCGCGCGGAAACTGCGGTGCCGACTCCTGAACCCCTTTACCACTGTAAACTAATCCGTAATGAAGGAGATATTCATTCGGCAAAATGGCCAGTGCATCTTCAAGTTTAGTAATTTTATGAGTTTGAATATCATTCCAAAGCTGATCGACATTATACGTCTGAGAAAATGCTGTAACACTCATCATGTAAAACAGGATAGAAGCTAGTAGTTTCATAAATCCTCACCTCACAAATATGCTAACAGATTCGAATCAAGTCTTGAGCCTTGGAAGTTCACTAACGATATTTTCTGGCTTGTCGTCGAGTCCGTAAAGGCTTAGAGTCGTGGTATGAAGTACATAAAGGTATTGTTTACGCTAAGTGAGCGTGTCACTCGCAAGCCTTATATTCTTTGGGGCTGCTCTTTGATGTTGGTTAAATATCTTGGAGACGCTCTTCTTTATTATATAGCAACCCAGACCACTTTTACTCCACTTCAGTTTTTTAATCCTCTGCTGTTTTCGAGATATCCCAATTTCTCGACCATGCCAGATTGGTTCGGGCCTTTGAGCGTCCTTTGGGCGATTCCATTTATATGGATTGGAGTTGGGATGAGTATTCGGCGCGCTGCGGATGCAAATCTATCCCCTTGGCTTGGAATTTTATTTTTTATTCCGGGTCTCAATTATTTGCTCATGCTGGGATTGTCGATCGCGCCAACGTCTGCCGCAAGTACATGGAGTGCCCAAAATAAATTTGAAAACGAAAAGGTGATGTCTCCTTTGCTGCTTTCAATTATTTTTGCCGTTTGTGGGACCGCGCTAGTTTGGTTTAGTACAAACTTTCTAAAGACTTACGCCGCCTCATTGTTTCTTGGAAGTCCTTTGATTGTTGGACTTGTCCAAGGCTTTCTCATGAACAGGAAAACGCGCCAAACTTTTAATCGAACTGCCGGGCACGTAACGCTTACGATTCTTTTAATTCATTTATTTATGGTCTTGTTTGCGCTTGAAGGAATCATTTGTCTTGCGATGTCGTTTCCTCTGAGTGTGGTGCTTGCAATCATCGGTTCCGTCTTTGGAGCAGGCATCGCAGGCTACGGCAAGCCCAGTAGCCTTGCTCCCACTTTTTTGCTACTGATTTTGCCGATGATGTCGCTCACAGAAGCTCATTCTGGCTTGAGGCCTCATGAGGATTACGTTCTATCAGCGATTGAAATCAATGCTCCTCCTGAAAAAGTATGGCCAAATGTCGTTCAGTTTTCAGATTTACCTCCAACGAGTGATTGGCTTTTTAAATTAGGAGTAGCATACCCTTTGCGCGCAAAAATCAGCGGAACTGGGGTCGGTGCTATCCGACGTTGTCAATTTTCAACTGGCGATTTTGTTGAGCCGATCACCGTGTGGGATGAACCACGTACGCTTGGCTTTGGAGTTGAGTATCAACCTCAACCAATGAAAGAGCTTACTTTTTTTGATCACGTCAATGCGCCACACTTAAATGGATATTTTCGTTCCGTCAGAGGTGAGTTTCGTTTGATATCCATGGCAGACGGAAAGACAAAACTAGAGGGGCGCACGTGGTATGAAATGGACATCCACCCGGGCTGGTATTGGCAAATTTACGGCAGATGGTTTATTCACAAAATTCATATGAGAGTTTTGGATCATATTAAAAATGAGACGGAAACCTAAGAGTATTTTTTACTCCTCGTAATTGCGATACTTCCAAATAAATTTTGCAATCATCGTGAGAGTGAATAAAATCGAAATAAATAATCCTGTACCATAGCCTTCTCCAGGATGGCTTGAGTAATTTAATCCAAAATAGAGGATAAAACCCTTTCCAATCAGAGTGGGTCCAATGAACGTCATGATGAGATCAATAAGCTTTATTTTTGTGGGCGCCGGCTTTTCTGCAGTCATATTTTCAATCAGATATAGCACGAAAAAAACCAACACTGTCAGTAAAAACCGACTACAAAAGTTTAGAAATTTTTGCTTCGAAGCAATTTAAGTATTTAATATTGCAGAAATCATGGGTGTGGAACGCTTCGTGAAATGATCTCCATCAACGACTCAAGCTTTGAGTCCTACCAAAACATGAGCTTAATTGCTCGAAGGAGAAAATATGAAAAATTCTACAACAAGTCTGTTTTTAGCGAGCGCGGTTCTAGCATTTACAGTTACGGGTAAAGCTGCCGCAGGAGATACTTACCAAATTGAAGTATCAAGAAGTCAGGGTGAAGTCATTTGTAATTCAAACTCGGCAGATGGTGGAACCCAGGATTGCCAAACTTCGGTGAAGGCTCAAAGCAATCTTTCAATCACGATGACCGCGAGCTCTACGGGTAAGGGTTACGTGGGCGTTGATAAGGTTGTTGAGTCGGGATCTAACTACACTTTGTTTGTGATTGCCGACGACAATAAACAAATTAAAGACGTCATGCTGATGCATACCGTGAGTTCGGATCAGCAAAGCTTTGATGGCTCACTTGCGCTTTCAAGTGCGAGTTCGGTGATGGCTGTGAATATTTCTCCCATGCACATCCAAAAAGTCGATGCTCAGTCAGCAAAGGTGCAATTAGGCTTTGTCGCTTACGCACCAAGTTCGGCAGCAAAAAGTCTTCAGACTGACAATCAGAAGATGGCTGATAAGATCGTCGAAAAAGTTCAACCGCTCATGCAAGCTCTGTAGTGAACTCGAAATGGCGAGTCGCGAAAGCTCGCCATTTCTTTTTTTCATAGGCAAATCACTTAAAAATCAATGTGCTAGACACTTTGCGGTCGGCACTGTTAGAAAAAACATACTCTGTTAGGAAAAACTGACTACTTAAAGCCCTGTTCGACCGGCCAAGTACCTGATTTGACACAATTTGGATTGGGCATACGAAGTGAAAGAGTTCATTCCGAACATCTCAATTATGAGGAATAGAAAACATGAAAACGCAATTTTTTGGATTATTAATATTTTTGGTTTCCCTCGCAGCACTTGCTGGGGAGCCCGGATTTAACTCAACCGAAGCACCACTTGCGAGCCCCTATTTTGTGGATGAGATGCATTGCTCGGGCATCAACACTCCAGAAATTTCGGAAGGTTGGCTTCTTTCAAAAGAAGAAGTCGAGCCTGCTCGTAAGCTCACACAAGAAGAAATGTGCGAACGTGTTTTACACGCCTTTGGAATTCGCAAATTCATGTGGCTCAGTCCCGATGATCTTGAAAGGACCGCAACCATCATTCGACAAGCAGGTTACTTTCAGTCCTCAGAACTTTCGATTCGCAAGTCTGAACTTCAAAATCACGTGCACGTTTTCTTGAAAGTTGTACCTGGTGAACATTACCTGACGAGTATAAATGAGGAATTTAAGTATTTTGGAGACAACTCAGGGATTGGCAGCAATCGCCTTTATGATCACTTGTCTGCGGAAATTTCGAATCGAAAATATTCTCCAGTTTCAGTTAATAGTTTTGGTTTTAACATGATGGGTACGACAGCTCAGACTCCGATGAACATGAGTTATGGAGCATTTACCTCTGACGATGCTCAAAAAATGCAAAAGCGAAATGCCTATCTCGTTGATATTTACTGGCGCAATCAAGGTACAGTTGCAAAAAACATTTCTTACGAATTTGATTTTCATCTCGTCGATGACAATACTTACTCCGATGACAATTCACGACTCAATATGGAGGTGAACGGAGATTTACTTTTTCACCACCAGGTCAATATTATCAGAGGATCTACTTATATAGGTCCCGCATTTGTTTCGACAACTTATACCCCATATCAGGCGGGCCCTGGGTCTAAATCTGCGGGAGTATTTTTTCCAGGCGGAAAGCTAGGATATAACTACGGTCAAGAGTTTGCTAATAATCTGAACTTTGCCATGGCCTACTATCATGCTTCCGGTGATCAGCTCATTTATGACTTTGATTTTAACCTGCAAAGACATATGAATTTCTTAAATAGTTTTCTTCTTGTGGGACTTAAAACTCGTAGTGTGAATGTCGCCGTCATGCCTGAAGATCGATTTCCACTCAGCGCAAGCAACGATAGCAATAGCTATGTTGGTTTAGGAAAGGTCTTTCACGAAGCCGATTCAAATCAACAAGTTAATCTTTTACTCGGTACAGAAACTTTGGGTTACATCGATAACGAGCCGACGTATCAGGTGTCTTCAGGATATCTCGGGCTCAAGTACAAATATGTTGGCCAAACTTGGAATATAAATCTTGGAGCCTCTTATTACTTCCAAAGGCTCTACTAATGTTGAGATCAGCATTCTTGCTGATTCCCGTCTTGATGGGGTTCAGCATGAGGGCGCAAGCGACAGTTGGCGTGTGCTCTTTTTATCAAGATGCCTATCGAGGCGAAATTCGACCCAAGATTCAAGCAGGGGTTCCCTTTGAATTAATGAGTGTTGTGATTGAAGACGACAATCTCATTTACAAAAAAGCGATTCGTGTGGCTTACAATTTGTGGGATGAACTTGTCATGCTTAAATCTGGAGATCAGATTCTTTCGCGATTTGCGCTGACGAGCGGAGAAACTGAGCTGTGTAAGTTTCTAGAAATTTCGGACGAACTCAAAAGCGGACACAAATACAGCTTTCGAATTTTGCTTAACCCGATGTGGGGAGAGCGTATTACGCGTCTTCAGATCTCATCGAGTAATAGAATTGTCGGTATTAACTGGAAGAAGCTCGCCGGAGAAATGCCAAGCGAGAAAATACTTTTGCAAAAAGAGATTCGTAAATGATCAGAAATCTCTGGTTTAAAATTTTCTCAATCGTACTGCTAGTGGTCTTACCATTAATGGCTGCCCAGTACTTGATGCAAAGAGAGAGTATTGAGCTCTCTTTTCGCGTCGCCGAGAAAAATAATCCCATCGAGACTTTGACTTCACACATGAATCTTTTGAAGGAGCTTTCTAAGCTTCATCCCGAAAACTCCGAAGTATATAAGAAGGAATTTGAATCAACAAATGAGTCGCGAAACGCGATTCAAGATTTAAATACCGTGCGGGCGAATCTAATTGATGACATTTTAATCCAGACTTTGCGTAATACGATTTTTGTTTTGTTATTCTCTCTTGGCATTACCTACTGGATAGCGAGAAGCATCGTAAAACTTCTCAAACGTCTTGTTCAAGACAATCAAACCCAAGCTCTTCGCCTTGAAAGATTAGGGGCACTGGAGTCTTGGCAAAAAGTGGCTCGGATGATGGTGCATGAGATTCGCACACCAATTACACCGATCAAGCTTGTCGCAACCGATATTGAAAGTAAATTTCAATCGCTCGATGCTCCGGCTTTTCAAAAGTATCTTGCAAACGGTTCAGGATTGATTCGCTCTCAAATCGAAGTCGTTGAACGATTAATTGAAGGGCTAACCAAGTTTGCCAAGCTTCCTGAAGTTCATAAAAAGAGCGAATCGATTTCAGAATTTTTCAAAGCCTTTGTCGAGAGTCATCGTGATTTTGATTCGGGTCGCGTCCACATTGAATTTGAAAGCCAGGCGAAGCAAGATCAAATCAAATTTGACTCGGCACTTTTAAATTTGCTGTTCTTTAATTTATTCAAAAACGCAGTCGAAGCCAATCCGGGACAAAATATTTTTGTACGAATTCAAGTTGGTCAAATTGGTGATCAAACAGAAATTCGTTTTATGAACTCAGGGGCTCACATTCCTGTAAAAATTGCTTCCGAGATGTTTAAGCCACATGTTTCTTCAAAGGGATCTCACTTTGGAGTTGGACTTACGATCGCACAAAAAATTGCATTTGATCATAAAGGCGAACTTTCGCTCTTGAGCAATGATAAAGAAGGCGTTGCCTTTAAATTGGAGTTACCAAATATATGATAAAAATTTTAATTGCTGACGACGACTCAGCCATCAGAAAATCAATTCAACTTATTCTATCAGGTTCTTCGTACGATATTGAAGAGTGCGGCGAGCTTGATCAGGTCTATCCGACTCTCCTAAAGGTACAGCCGGACTTGCTCTTACTTGATATCCATTTCAAAGATCATACGAGTCTTGAACTCATGAGAAAATTTGCTCTAGATGGCGAGCAGACGCCCGTCATCGTTCTTTCTGGAGCTGCTTCAGCCGCAGAAGCAGCTGAGGCGATTAAATTAGGCGCTTATGATTTTATTGAAAAGCCTGTTTCGGCCGATCGTCTACGTTTAACAATTGAACGTTGCCTTGAAAACGCCAGTCTTAAGCAAACAGTGAATAGCATGACGATTCCGAACGCGCGTGCAAATGAAATCATCGGACGCTCTCCAGACATCGAAAAATTACGCAAAACAATAGCAAAGTTTGCGCAAAAAGATGTTCGGGTCTTGATTACGGGTGAAACCGGTACAGGAAAAGAAATCGTGGCACAAAATATTTGGAAAAACTCAGCACGGTCGGGCCGACCATTGATTGTGGTCAACTCGGCGGCTCTCCCTGAGAACTTAATCGAGAGTGAATTATTTGGTCATCGTAAAGGCTCTTTCACTGGCGCAGTCAGTGATCAGATGGGTAAAATCGAGATGGCCGATCGCGGGACCTTATTTTTAGATGAGGTTGGTGATTTATCGACCGGAGCACAAACCAAGCTTCTTCGCTTTCTTGAAGCCGGAGAAATCCAAAAAGTTGGTTCGAATCAAGTTAAAATTGTCGATGTTCGTTTGATAGCCGCGACCTCAAGAGATCTCGAAAAAGAAATGGAAAAGGGTAATTTTAGATCCGATTTATTTTATCGCTTAAACGTCGTAAGAATTTCTTTATCTCCGCTACGAGAGCGAAAAGAAGATATTTTAGCATTGTATACGGAGTTCGTTCATTTCTTTTGTCTTAAATTCAAAGAACCACCCAAGATTGTTTCTCCTGAAGTTTCAGAAGTTCTTGAAAGTCACTCGTGGCCAGGTAACGTGCGAGAGCTGCGAAACGTCGCTGAGCGATCTGTACTGATGGCGGATCAGCGTATTTTAAAAGAACATGTGAGAGCGATTATCGGTGCGATGCCGATTTTAAGTGCAAAAAAAGAGTCTGATGAAGTCCAGTCGCTCAAAGAATTTAAGAGAAGTATGGAGCGGGATTATATAGAGAAAGTCTTAGCTTCAACAGCGGGCTCGGTTTCTAAAGCTGCGCAACTCTTAAAAATAGATCGAACATATCTGCACCAGAAGATGGTGGATCACAAAATCCGCAGATAGCCAAAAGGTACCTGCTTAGTTTTGGAGGC
>JAYUEB010000085.1:0-2468 GCA_043739525.1 Bdellovibrionales bacterium | reverse complement strand
CATAAATTATGGGTTTGGCGGCTGCGACAATGGTGACATCGAATTTAATTTCTTTACCGGCGGAATCACCAAGCCGACGACACTTCATTTCCTGAATGGTTCGTAAAAGCTTTGACTGCGCAATGAGACTCAAACAATGAAGTTCATCAAAAAATACGACCCCGCCATTTGCTGCTTCAAACACTCCGACTTTATCTGAGTCGGCACCCGTATAGGCACCTTTTATACAACCATAGAGCGCCGTCTCCAAAAACTGCTCTTGGCCTTCCGTAAATGCCGAACAATCCACTGCAAAAAACGGTTTGCCCGGAATCGCAAAGGACTTTGCAATAAACTCTTTTCCGGCTCCAGTTTCTCCGATGATCAAAAATAAGGAGCGAAATCGCCGGACCTTTTCAACATTTTTTACAATCGCGTGGAGCTCGCGAGACCGGCCATAGATTCCAAAGGCGCGAATATCAGATTCACGTTTCAATTCATCATCCAGACTGTCGGTGAACTCGAGTCGTGGCTTTATCTTTTTAAGTAACTCGATTACCGGCCCGGTAATACTTTCGGGCTCACCACCCTTTTGAATAAAAGTGCGACCGGCTCCGGTTTTTAACATTGAAATGCAGTATTCGAGGCTATCTTTACCGCTTATAAAAATAATCGCCTGATGAGGATTTTGTCGCAATATTCTTAGTGCTAGATCAGAGCCGGTGATGTCGAGTCCTTTGTATTCGAAGTCCATCAACAGCAAATCAAAATCCATTTTTTCATAGTTGTAAATCTTGATAGCCTCAGCAGGGCTTGAGGCGGTAACCACGTCAATGTTTTCACGTCGCAAAATCTTCTTGGTACTCGCCAAGTACAATTCATCGTCATCTATAACAAGAACTCGCGACCCCATGATCCCTCCCCAGAATGACGCTTAAAGGCAATAGCAAGGCCAATAAAAAGCAGCTACGTACGTCAATGCCTTCGATCTGAGAACGGGTGTTAGAAAATGACGGGTAAAGTTTGCAATTATATTTTCACACTATGGTGCGAAACGACCCTGCTAAGGCCATCGGCTTTTTTAGCTCGAGGATGACCCTATGAGCGATTTCACTTTGCGAAAAGTTTCTCGATGGATGGGTTTTCGAGCGCCGGGCTTTTGATATAGACCGTAGAATTTCCAATTTGAACAAAACCGATCTTACCCCAATGACGGCAAAGATTTTTGAATGCCTCTGCCTCGTTCTTCGAAAACTGATCATATCCCATGAGCTGAAGTTTCTTGGCTTCCTTATGGCGGTAAGGACCAAACTGCAGAGGACATGGCCTCAATGCAATATATCCACAGCCATCTGAGAAAGATTCTATTGCACGAAGAGCAAGGATAAGTCCTAGGTTCAATCCGCGAAAGTCTTTTAAAATCTCAACTCGATCAACAATCAGCAGATCCGTACCAAAACCTGGTTCTACAATATTCTGAAGATTATCCGAAAAGTCGTCTTCATTAAAAAGATTACTGTAATAGTCCGCCAATTCAGCGTCTTGGCTGTCAAAGATCTGCCAAATGGATTCGCCCTCTTCGAAAGCTCTCGCGATTTCGATTCGATAAACAAAGATTCGTCCAACGGGGATATCAAACTTTTCCGTATTTTCGTTAAACGCTCGCAGATGCCCAGTGACCTTAGTAATAAAATCATTAAGATCGTTATCCAACAACCGACGGTGAAATGAAAATTTAATTTCAAAGTCACTGAGTTCAAGAGAGCGATTGACGTTCCTATTGAGAGACTTCTTCACCATCGATTTCACGGAACCTCACAAATGAATCCATTTTAAAATTTACAGTTAAATGCTACATGCAAGCTTAAAACTGACAATGCACGCCGCTTCAAAATTTAATTTTTGATTGATCGTGAGCGAACTCACTTTGCCTATGATCTTATTTCAAGAACTTCATTGCCAACATAACTGAAATTAGTTACCTGGTATAAAGGCAACTCAGCGAAAACTAAAAAAAACACTTGAAGTTTCACACGCGTTAAAGGAAGTGAATTTTGAACGACTCAGAGTCTACCGATGGCAAAATTTCAATGTTGCTCAATGCACTCGGTGGAGATTTCACAAGAGTGAAGTGTTTTCAGTGTGGCGAGCTAGACTTTCTTGTCCCATTAAACGAGGCCTTTGACGAAGGTTTCTTGGCAAACTATCATTGCGACAAATGCGATGACTTGCAAAAAGTTGTTAATCCGGATCGGTGTCCGAGCTATGACGATGAGCCGTGGACGGAACTTCAGTGCGATTTGAAGCATGAGGTCGGGACCAGAAATCTGACCTCGAAAAAATGGTTTCAGTTCGCACCCGAATTGCCGTGCTTACGTTGCTTCACAAAATAGTGTTAAGCGCAGGGTGCTGCGCCAATTTTTTCAGAGATTTTTATTATCTCCAGAACAATTCTAGGGCCTTATGAAGGTCGAAAAAGTTTTGCGAGC
>JAYUEB010000084.1:0-2469 GCA_043739525.1 Bdellovibrionales bacterium | reverse complement strand
GCCGATGTTGACGTTTTCTTCTAGTTCAAACATTTGTCCTCCTAGGCTAGCCTAATTTTTTAAAAGCTCTCCAAAAAAATCTTTCATTTTAGAACTGATTCCAGAAAAGAGATCCTGCATATTGGTCTCGATTTCTGGAGAAATATTTATCTTTTCTTTTTCTAATCCGTACATGAGAAGTCCGACAGCTGTCGCATAAATAGGTGATTTCACAACATCCGCAAGGCCGCCCACTTTGAGTGGCAAACCTTTTCGAACTGGCATATCAAAAACAAACTCACCCATCTCAATCATGGCCTCAAGATCCGCTCCACCGCCTGTTAAGACGACGCCACTTCCTAGTTGTTGAGAAAGTCCGCTTGCTAAAATATCTTGGTAAATGAGAAGCATGGTTTCTTCAGCGCGTGCTTCGATAATTTGGCCGAGTTCACGTCGCTGAATGGTTCTTGGATTTCTTCCGCCAACACCTTCAACTTCGATTGTTTCAGCTTCATCGATAAATTCAGCAATTGCAGCGCCGTATTTTTTCTTAAGATTTTCGGCATTTGCAAATGGGGTACGCAAACCCATGGAAACGTCTTGACTGAACTGCATGCCACCAACAGGTACGAGGCTTGTGTAGCCAACACTACCGTTCGCAAATAAAATGACATCACTCGTACCGCCGCCAATATCAATCACAGCTGCGCCTAATTTCTTTTCGTCTTCGCTTAAAACTGCAAGCGCACTTGCAAATTGTTGTAAAACCAAACTCTTTACTTTGAGGCCGGCTTTTTCGGTACATTTCAAAGCGTTTTGCAGAGAAGTTCTGCCCGCAGTAATAATATGAACGTTTGCTTCAAGTCTGACGCCGGTCATTCCGATCGGATCAAAAATACCCTCTTGATCATCGAGTTTAAATTCTCTTGGAAGAACGTGCAAAACTTCGCGATCTGCGGGCACAACCACTGCTTTCGCCGCTTCAATTACGCGTGTAACATCTTCTGCGCGGACTTCTTTGTTGCGAATCGCAACCATGCCTTTTGAATCAAAACTCTTAATGTGAGTTCCGCCAATTGAAACATAAACTTCATCAACAACTTCGCCTGCCATGAGTTCGGCTTCTTCGCGAGCTCTGCGAATCGACTCAATTGTCGCTTCGACGTTTACAACGGCACCTTGGCGAATTCCGTGACTTGGAGCTGTGCCAAGTCCAACGATATTCATATTCCAATCATGAAGAGATCCAATATTGGTATTTGCTGTTTGAGCGCCAGCTCGAATCGCTGAGGCAATTGATTTTGCATTCTGAGATTTTTCTTCATAGACATTTGCGGGAGCCCAAGGAGACTGAATGGCTCCAATGACGAAGCTAATTTTGCTGGTCCCGATGTCGAGTCCAGCGATGAACTTTGATTTTTTCTGCGATGTTTTGCTCATCCTTAATTCATCCTAAAATTCATCCGTGAACTTTTAAAAAGCGAACTTTGCGAAACTTGAAAAGGCATTTCTGCGCTTTAAGTTGCTTTTTGTATGCACGTCTAGTTGTTCATCTGCCCAAACTTTGGGACCTGTCTTCTCCACAATCCATTTGTGATGATGACAAAAGTCCGATGCGATCGGACCTACTTTAGGCTACGAACCCTTACGCAGTCTGACAAGAACTTTCTTTGAGAATCGAGCGTCGATGACGCGGCCATTCATTTGGTTTGAGTTGAGATATTCGATCACTTGTGCGACACGCGCCGCTTTCAATGTCACATGATCCGAATTCATTTTCACAATACTTTTGCTCGGCAAAATTAATAAACTAAAATTTTCTTCTTTTGAGTAAGTCATCTCAGCAATTGTATGAATCGAAAGTTCTGAATTCGAAGAAATATCATGCAAGAAATCGCTCGCCATTTTTCTTAAAACAAGACTGCGAGTAAAATTCTCTCCTCTTAAAATCGGAAGAGATGGCAAATAAGAAATTTTAACTGGTTCGAGCAATTGTCCCTCCTCTGCGACCGCTAAAATTTCATTTCCATTGGCAAGGAGAGCCACTGGATGCTCAAGATCAACTATAAAACTCATTTCATTTGGATAACGACGTGTGACTGAGACCATTTTAAACCAATTGTTTTGCATGAGCTCAGTTCTGAGAGCTGAGATATCCACTTGCCAGATTTTTTTATTCGCAATTGATTTTAAATTTTCATTTAAATTACTCAGGAGGGACTGGCATAAAAGTCTTTGTTCCGAACAATATTCTTCAGCCGACGGTGCCCAGCTCACTTGAATTTTTTCAATCGCAAATAATTTATTGTCGAAACGAAAAGTCAAAGCTATCGCCGCGAAAACAGCACATAGAAACAATGAAATTTTAAAAACGGAGCGAAGCCTCATTTATTAATAGTAACCCCAAGATCTGGGTGATAACAAGTGATCGCTTGACCAAAGCCCAGTCTGCAGTTTTCGGGCAGCTGTAGCCGTCGGCCGTCCTCGGTC
>JAYUEB010000083.1:0-22281 GCA_043739525.1 Bdellovibrionales bacterium | reverse complement strand
TTCCATAACCGTTAAAACGGTCGTTCGCGCGAGGTTCTTTTCACGTTCAAAATGTTGAGCCACATCCCTAACCGTGATGGGAGAATGCTCACTGACATATTTTAGTAGGTCCATTTCTTGTTCGCCGAGGCTTGGGATTTTCTTCATTTTGCCCTCTTAAAAAAGCATTTACTACACTTGTAGTCTATCATGACTACGGATGTAGTCAATATAGAATTGAGTCCAGAATGAGGCCAGTCTTCTAACCTCTTTATTTTGTTAGTTTTTGATTGAAAGATTTTATAGAAAGCCCGTATAAAGAGTGATGCTTTTTAATTCCTATATCTTCATCTTCGGCTTCTTGCCGCTGGTGCTGCTTGGCTATTATCTCATTTCAAAACGTCGGGCTCAGCTCACGTTTTTGCTTTTCTCAAGCCTTGGCTTCTATAGTTATTGGAGTGCGAAGCTCGTTTTCTTTTTGATTTTCACGGTCGTCGTCGATTTTTATGTCGCTCGCGGAATTTATAATTCCAAAACTCACACACGAAAGAAAACTTTGCTTTTACTTTCAGTAGTCGTGAATCTTTCAATTTTGTTTTTCTTTAAATATTACAATTTGCTCGCAGATAGCTTCAATTCAATTATCGGTATGGCTCACGGAACTGCTCATCTACCGATTTTGGCTATCATCTTACCTATTGGTATTTCGTTTTATACTTTTCAAAGCATGTCTTACGTCATTGACGTCTATCGAGGAACCTCAGATGCCCATGCTGATCTTCTGTCATTCGCGGGATACGTGACTTTGTTTCCGCATCAGATATCGGGCCCCCTCGTACGTCACAATCAAATTGTACCGCAACTCGAGAGCCCTAAAACTTATATTTATAACAGTGAAAATTTTTGGCGTGGAATTTGTTTTTTCGTCTGCGGTCTCTCCAAAAAGGTATTGGTCGCTGATTTTTTATCGGCAGTCGTCATTCCTGTTGTCGACAATTTGAGTATGGCTTCGAATACAGAGGCCCTCATTGCGATGATCGGGTATACGATGCAACTCTATTTTGATTTCAGCGGATACTCGGATATGGCCGTGGGACTTGGTATGATGATGAATATTGAGTTTCCACAAAACTTTAATTCTCCTTACAAATCTTTTTCGATGACCGAGTTTTGGCAACGCTGGCACATGACGCTTTCATCATGGTTAAGAGATTATCTCTACATCTCACTTGGCGGAAATCGTGGCTCAAAACTTATGACTTATCGCAATTTATTTTTAACAATGATGATCGGCGGACTCTGGCATGGCGGCAATTGGACCTATGCCATCTGGGGGGCCTTTCACGGTATTATTCTTGCGATTGAAAGACTATTTAAGGATCAAAAACTACCCAGCATCAACAATAAATATATTCAATTTGCACTCACTTTTTTGCTTATCAATATTGGCTGGATCTTTTTTAGAGCTCCAACTTTTTCAGTTGCGCTTTTGTGGATTCAAAAAGTTTTTTTGATGAACTCGCATTTGAGCTGGGATCTTCGCTTTGTCCCGGATCGCTACCGGAGCCGTTTTTTCGTGGCACTTGGAGTCGCTTCAATCCTAGTATTTTATTCCAAAAATATTTGGCAGGTCAAATTTAGGACGAACTTTTGGACGGCAGCTGGCCTCGCTTTGCTTTTTGTTTTGTGTTTAATGTTTATGAGTGAAGATTCCCCATTTTTGTATTTTCAATTTTAAGGTTTTAAAAAGTGAATGCACGATTTGCAATTTTAACATTTTTTGCTTTAGCAGTGAGTATCTTCACTTTGATTTCGACATTCAATTATGCGGTCGATCCGATGTGCTATTACCGCTGTCAAAAGCTTGATATGAGTAAAATGAACGTGAACACCTACTATCATGTTGGGCAAATCATCCTCGCTCACCCAGATGCAGATCTTGTAATGATCGGATCCTCTAGAGGAGAAACTACCTCGCCTCTTTGGCTTGAAAAAGTCACAGGTCATAAAGCGCTCAATCTCTCTGTCGGCGGAACCGAATTGCAGGCTAAATTTGCATTCTTAAATATCGCACTCGAGCGCAGTCAAATTCATCAGGTCGTCTGGCAAGCTGACTTCTTTGAGCTCATCCCTGAAATTCTCGATATAAAAATGAAAAATACAGAAGCTCTCAAAAGTTATCTCAAAAAGGATTTCCCTGAGATCGAAGAAGTTTCATTTGTGAATCAACTCAAATCTTTATTTGATCACGTCACTTTTGATGCGTCAGTTGCGCGCTTTAAGAAAAAAAATCAAAAGCCTCTTGATCAAGGAAGCGGCTCTGATCTTAATTTTGAAGGCTGTGCAAGCCCCGATTTTAAAAGCGAAAAAACAACTGAGGCACTGAATAAAGATATCGTGGGAGATTACGATCGCTATCGCCTTTCCATTTTCAACCACCCGGCTTCTGAACGCTACTGGAATCTCTTTGTTGAAAAGATGAAATATCTTAGCTCACAGAATATTGACGTCACAGTTCTGATTGCACCTTATAATCCGACTTTCATGAAAAATTTGGCGGATCATTATCCTGATGTCTATGCAGCACACTTAGCTTGGGTTCAAAAGATGGAGGCACTTCGAATTCCACATATTCAGATAGTTAATTATTTTGCTGGAATCCCTGGCGACGACCAAAGCGTTCAGTTTTGGGGAGATGGCGTACACTTCACCTGCAAAGGTGCCATGATCATGCTAAAACCCGCTCTCTCTCACTAAATTTCTCTTGAGTTTTAGTTCGAATTATCGATTAATAGCTCCTTTAACCCGGAGATAAGTATGAAAAAGATATTATCACTTTTAGCTTTCGTTTCTGGAACTTTGTTACTCACTCATTGCGGAAGCCAATCAAACGATACGCCTACAACCACTGCGAGTTTTGCGAGTATCTACACGACCGTTTTGGCCACTGCTTGTATTCAGTGTCATGTTCCTGGCCAGCCAGTTTATGTGAATAGCCATGTTCATCTTGATTTCACTAGTGCGAGCACAGCCTATTCTACTTTGACAGGCAATTCTGTAGCCGGAACTTCAAGCACAGGCACCTGTGGCGGAATTCGAATCGTATCTGGCGTTGCAACAACGTCTTATTTGGCCGGAGTTTTGTTTGCTGATTATCATATCGCAAATTTTGCTGGAGTCGGCGGCTGCACTCCTTACGCGAATCATCTTTCAGATCAAAATATTTCTGCCAGCCAAGAGCAAGCCATTGTCACATGGATCAATGGCGGAGCTCAGAATAATTAATAAGCCTAAAGTGAGATCGCCTCACTTAGCTTTGAAACTTCTTGCCATTCTTTTGGCAAGGACTCTTTTATGCCCATTGCGAGACCTGAGCTCATCAAGGACTTGATTTCGTCTTTAGGAGTTGGTTTTTTATTGAGTCTTGCAAGATATGCTGAGTTCAAGACTTTCAGCTTCAAATCTTGATAGTTCAAATAGGCTTGAGCAATCTTTTGGCTTTCGTAAGCCAGTACACTATTTTGAACTAAAGCTTCAACTGCCTTTGCATCTTCGGACGTATAAGCCTCAGGATGCAATATCCCCTCAACGAGAGCCGCCGTACTTGTCACGAAAACCGCGTGGGCTAAATGGCCCGTTTCTTTACCAAGACTTTCGCTCAACTTCACTGCTTCGCGAATAAAGCTACTAGCTGTTTTTGGATTATAAGATGTCAGTTTCGCAATTTGAAGATTGGCTTCAATCATCGCACTTGGCTGATCCTCGATCAGGGTCGAATCACCCTTCAATATCGCAAGACGATTCACTAGGGCTGCTTGTCGCTCTGCTGAGGTTCCTAGCTGAGCTAAAAATCCGTAAGCAAAAACTTTGAGTCGTTTTGGATTAAATTCGACAGGGCGATCTGCTCCGCCTCCAAGCTTAGACAAATGATCTAAGCTTTGGATTGAAAGAGTGAGCTGAGTTTTTGCCTCTGGCTCCAGATGATTGCGCAAAAGAGCATAGCCGTAACTCAATTGAATTTTGGCAGCGCTGATTGGGTCAAGCTGAGGTAATTCTTTAAAAAAGTTTTTGTACGCTAAAACAGACTCGTTGTATCTTTCGCTTGAAAGAAGATAAAAAGCACGACGCTCAAGAATAGCTGGTCTCACCTCAGATGAATCGACTTCGGCAATCTCATTGGCCGCCTGTAGAGGTTGATGACTCATGAAAAGTGCACGAGAATAAAGCCAGGCAAATGCTGTCTTTTCTTGTGGGCTCGTAAAACCAAGGGCCTTACGCTGACTTAAAAATCTCACGGCTAGCCCCGGATTCTGCACTCTCGATTGCAAGAGTCCTAAATTCATGAGTGTTGAAGCCTGAATGCGTACATTGTCTCTTCCCAAATCGTACGCCAGCATCAGAGCACGGTTGGCTTTCTGCATGAGTTCTGGCGAGAAGTCGACGCCTTCAGCAGTTCTAAAAAGCTTTTCAAGATAGCAAGATCCAAGAAGGAGATAGCGCTCAGGTACATCACGATCTTGAGACATAGCATTTAACTTCTCAATGGCCTGATCCAGATGTTCGACATATTTATAGTCCGCTTGAGCTTTAGGGGCCTGATCAATCAATATCAAAAGTGCTTCAACAAACTTCATATTGTCATCTATGAACGCTCGTTGAACTAAATTTTTATATCGATCATTAATTGTACTTCTTAGTTTTCTACGAACCATTGACTGTACAAATCCGTAATGAGCCTCAAGGTCATCCGTCAGACTTAAAGCCTCATAGAAAAAGCTGCTAGCGAAATTATCATTTTTATCACCAAGACTCGAGTAAGCTTGATCATAAGCAGCTCCTTTAACGACGTCGCGTGCGTATATAAATTCGGTATCATTTTGAGCTGTATATTTGAGCCAAGCGGTTGCAACTAAGTCCATATACATAAACTGTGCGGCATTAGTAAAATTCAGAATCGCACGAACATAAAGCGCTTTTCTTAAAAAGTAATCGTCTCGGGTCTCGCTCATAAGACGGTCAAGCTCACCGTAAACTTTTGGTTTTTGAGCTTCAGTCGCAATAGTGAGCCTCAAGACGGTGGTCTCTGAATCGAGCAAAGTTAAAATTGGTTTGATTAAAAACTTCTTAGTCGACTCAATTACATTAATTCTATTCGGGATGTCTTTATGTTGCTGCTCAATTTGATCGAGCATTCGAAACGCGTAGTAGACGCGAGCCTCTTCATCTAACTCAGGTGCCGTCATCATAATATGATAGGCATCAAGAAGCTTTACCTCGCTTCGTGGAAGATCTTTTCCGAGACTCTGATCAGCAAGTTGAAAATACAAATAGCGCTCTAGTGGACGCATCTCATTTGCTGAGTGAATACGATTCAAAAACTCAGCGGCCTCACGATAATCAGCAGTAAATACTTTGAGTAATCCCCGAAGAATCGTTACAAAATTTTGCTCACTATGCTGAGCCGTAAGCTTTCGATCAAAAACTTCAATCTGCTCTCTAAACACGCGACTGACATCTTGAGACGGCTGAGACTTTTTTAATTCCCGTGATTCAAGGTAAGTTTTGAGAAGCGTATAAAATTCTTTATCTTTTTGAGGTGCCGCCTGAACCACCTGCTCGAGATAACTGCGTGCCGCGGCCGTCTCATCTGCAAGAATGTGATTGTTCAACAGGCGCTCATCAGTAATTTGCTGAGTGTTTGGAGTTCGATATTTCTCGGTATTCAAATTTAAAATACGTTCTTGGTAAGATCGACTCGTCGCCAAAGCGTTATCCAAAATTTTCGCATCCCATTTCACCGGTATAATTCCGGTCGCCGGCATCTGATAAATATCAAGACTACCTTCAAACGCGCAGGTCGCATAAATGCTGACGCCAAAAGGGTGAGGAAAGCTGCAGCTACTTTCTAGAGACGTGAGTTGCTCCGGAAAGATGGGGTCATTCGCGGCCACAACGCGCGCAATCGGAATTCGAAAGACAACAGCGTTATCACTACCATCAATGACATTGTCACCATTTGAATCATTTGGATAATGACTGAAATAAAGCATTGTCTCGTCATTCGAAATTGCTGGAAATCCAGAGATACCAGGGAGCGAAAACCGAGGAGTATAAGTTTTATGGCTTTGCAAATCCAACAGAACGAGTGAGCGCCTTTGGTTCTGTTGTGACTCACTTCCAATTTGAATATAGGCAAGGTAGCGCCCCCCTGCATTCATCGAAGGAGAAAAAACTTTGCCTGTCGCAAGAACTACCTTTACTCCACTTTGAATATTTTCACTCATGACTTTGCGGTCATGGGTCTGTGGATCTTCGACAACATAACCAATTTCGACTCCCGATTTCCAAAAAGGATTAGATCTGGCCTCTGATTTTTCGGCTGGAGATCTTTGCAAACATTTAATCTTCGGATCGCTAGTGGTTTCTTTTGAAATGACTGGAGTATCTGCATAACAAATATCTCCTCGAGCACTAAACTTATAATATGTAAACGCAATCATTCCCGCCGGACCAAAGCTTGGCTCTTGCGAGTCAGCCGTCAAAGGTAAAAAGTCACGCACCTCACCAGACTTGAGATCTTGAACACGCAAATGCGGAACAAGATTGGCTTTGTGTGTGAAAACCAATAATTGTCCTTTCGGATCAACCGAACCTTGATACTGATCATCAGGACCAACTGTTATCTTTTTCAATGGTAACAAGCGATTCGTCGCAGCTATGCGATCTGAAACTATCGTCGCATGGGCCGACAAACTTGCAAGTAAGATCAGAGGCAATATAGAGCTTCTCATTTTTTCTCAACCTTTGCGTTTGAAGGTTGAGCGACTAACTCACCGTTAAGAACTTTATAAAGGCGCGCCTCTTTTTCGGTTACGGGAACCTTGCCAAAAGAAGCCGGACCCGTCGCAACTGATTTAGAAGTAATTTCCTTTTCAAACTGTGGCCATTCGCCAGCAGATTCTTGCTCAAATACACTCTGTCGATCGATCACGTAGATCTTCGGCGCACATCCAAAAAGTAATCCTCCGATTAAGAGAAAAGTAAGTTTGTTTGTCATTTGAGTGGTCCTTTCTGACTTGCAGAAATTATTTCTGCAGTTGGCTTTAATAAAAATCCTGATAATGGAATAGAATAAAGCGCCTCATGAACTGAAACTCCCAGGGCGACTAAATCAAGATCGAGATCAAGATAGCCTTGGTTAAAATTAAAAGCGACTGCAGTTGGGTATCCCGCCTCGAGAAGTCGCCTGAGCTTATTCATTTTGTCATCTTGAAACTGCGGATCTAAAACGTTCACGAGCGTAAGCATTTGAGCACTCCCGATTTGTGTTACGTCGATTCGCCCATTGAGAACCGCCTTGTTGATCGAAAAAACAAATCCGGTTCTGGCACTAATGGTTTTATCTCCTTCTGGAATTTTATTTAAAAACTTCTTAGGTAAAACCTGCCCCAGGTCAATGCCAGTCATGCGGGAGAGCAAGCCGAATTGAAGGTTCTTTGGATAGGCATCAAAAAACATTTCTCCGTAAAGGCTGCCCGAGCCTAGATCAAGATTGAACTCATGCAAGATCAGCATATTTTGTCGAATCGAGAAAAACCCATTTAAAGGACCATAGGTTTTTTCTTGCCAATGAAGTTTTTGAATCGTGATTTGATCTGAACTTTGTAAAAGTGGTCGCAATCGCTCGAAGTTTACCCGCTCAAAAGCATTTTGAGTCACAAGCTCAGTAAATCGAATCTCGCCTTTCTCATGTATGAGATGTTCAGAAAATGGAATCAGACCTTTGAAGCCCTCAACAGACATATCTCCTTTTACAACGCCCAAATTTTTAAAATCCAAAGTGCCGTCGATACTAATATCTCGCGCTCGACGAACCGCTATATTCAAAGGAACTAATATTTCTCCGGAGATTTTCTGCCCGAAAACCTCAGGAAAATTCTTTGGAAAAAGCAAATGACTATTCATTTGAATCTGAATGTCTTTGCTATTGAGATTTCCGGCTCCATCTGCAGTCACCTTTACAAGGTCATCATTGAGAGTAAATTGAAACTGCTCGAGATTAAAATAGGTTTGTTGTTTTAGCTTCGCAACCAAATTCATTTTCATACTCGTGATCGGAATCTCCGGAACCTGCCCCTTCAGCTGCATACCTCCCTGATCGACGCCGGCAGTAATGGCGAGGTTCTTCTCCGTACTCATGTGATCACCGATTACTTTAAGATCAAAATGAGTATCGCGGAGAACTCCAAACTTTAAAGCATCTACGAGTGGAACCTCACCCCTTATGGTCGCCGTCAATGCGTCAGCATCCATCTTAATTTGATGTTTAAAGTTCATCGGTTTTAAAATTTTTACAGGCAAGACGTCTCTTAAAGATACAAGAGTCTGTGCAACTTCTGTCGTGCCCGAAATTTCCTTTTGAGGTGCGTTGGCAAGAAGCGCCTCAGATGTCGTCTTGATTTGCCAATTGCCGAAATCGAGATTCGCAAGATTCAAGTCAGCATTTATTTTTGCTTTTTGAAATCTATTTTGCCATGCAATTTGAGAATTAACATTGAAAGAAAATGGGTCTTTTGACGCCGGTAAATAAATTCTTTCAATTAGAGAATGAGACTCGAGCTGAACATCTTTATCATTAGAAATTGAGCCCTTGAATTTCGTTGCAAGCGCAAATGTTCCCGTCTTATTAAGAGCCTCTGCAGCCTTCAATTTACGAGCTAACTTCCGGTCCGCAAAGAAGTCGACCAAGCCTTGAATACCCCACGGATCCTCAACTTGTTTTCGTTCGATTGTCATTCGCCCTTGAGCGAGCTTAATTCCAGCGAGCTCGGCTGCGAACTGCGATTCAAAAAACTTAAAATCCTTCGAAAGATTTGTAGTTGCTTTGAAATTCAAATCGCCGGGTGAGAATAACTGCTCTGGAAAATCAAGATTCTTAATTTCAGAATTAACATAAATTTCAACATCTTTTTTGAGTTCAGAATTAATAACGAAATCGCTGCTCTCAATTTTAAGTGACATATTTTTTTCAGAAGTTTTTTTCAGAAGACTGATCACTCCCGTTAAAATCTTGGAATGGTCGCTTGCGATCTTAATTGAGCCCACATCAAATTCAAATAGCTCGCGGGTTTGAGCTTCAACCTGAGTATCAGATGAAACACTGAGTGAAGGAATAAGAATTTGAGTCGAGCTATCCGAGTTCTTTTGATTTACGGCTAAATCGGAGAGAACCAAATTGAAATGTAAAGGCGTAAACTGATAGTACCAATCTTTACTTTGTAAGTTGATATTTACTTTCCATTGGCTATCAGAAACCCAGCGCCCAGCAACATGTCCTAAGGGATCAAGCAATTCAAATGAATTCGCTTGAGAAGCCTTGAGCTGCCCCTCAGTCAAAAGCTGATCTTTTAATAATGAAAATTTGGATTGAAAACTGAGTTGATGAATTTGCGATAAAATTTGCTTGTCATCGGAATCCATTTTCAAATCGAGATCAAGTCCGCGGATTTCAAAATTTTCAAGTTCAATTTTCAGAGGAGGACTACGAATCATTTTTGCAAGGGACTGCATGCCGGATAGCCCGTCCTGAGATGGCGGAGGCACACCAGCGGACTTCGATTTAAATTCAATAGTAAAATGTGGTTGATCAATTATAAAGGTTTTGATTCGCAAATTACGAGAAAGCAACTCGAGAGAGTACTCAAGATCAAAATTCAGAATATCAATGTGAATGTGATTGCCATTCATTTTAGAATCAACTTTGAGATCGGTCAGATGTATTTTAGAAAACAAATTGAGTTCTGCATTCGAAAACTTCAATTCGGTCGCAAAATCTTTTGCAAGAATAGCCTGCACATGTGACATCGCCCATTTTGATCCTTCAGGCGTTTCTAAGAAGCGCGTACCCGCAAAGATCAGGACCAAGAGAATAACGACAAGCCCTATGACAAAAGCTGAAATTCGAATGAGGTTTTTCTTCATAATGCCCTTAAAGTAAAAACAAAACTCTAGCAATGCTCAGTGGTCTTATGCAAATCAATTGCTTGCAACCCATCAAAGATAAGGATCTGACGCAAGTTTTCAAGTCTCTTAGCGTCCGCTTGAGAATCCATGGATTGTAGTGCAACATGGGTCCCTATGAATAAAAAAATCTACTTTGGTCGCTCCCTTAAGGACATTTTTTTTGCCTTTGTACCCGCCTGCTTTCTGGTCTTTGCGGTTGCATTTATTGCCTATAAGTTTGTGAATCCCGCCCCGCCCAACCGTGTCGTGATTTCAACCGGCGACGATCAAGACGATTATCAAACCTATGCCAAACTCTATAAAGACATCCTGAAGGACGATGGCGTTGAGCTCGTCATGCGTACTTCTCAAGGCCCTATGGAAAATCTCAAAAGACTAAAGGATGAGAGCTCGGACGTGCAGGTCGGCTTTGTCCAAGATGGTCTCGGAAATCCGGATGAAGCACCTGACCTTTCATCACTCGGAAGTCTTTATTATGAGCCCATTTGGATTTTCTATTCAGGCACGAAAAGTTTCACTCGTCTTTCCGATTTGATCGGCCAGAAGATTGCGGTCGGAAGACCCAACTCCGGCACCAATACACTTGCCAAGAGATTGCTAAAGAGTCATGGAGTGGACGAGAAGACCGCGGAATTTACCGAAGTTGGGAATCAAAATGCCCTGACTGCACTCAAAAATGGGTCCGTTAATATCGCCATCTTTTTGACGACGGGTGATGACCCAATAATCAATAAACTCATGCACGACTCAAGTTTAAGCCTGATGAATTTGGATCAGGCGGAAGGCATTACTCGCCAAATTCCTTTTCTACATCACCTGGTGCTTCCTCATGGTGCAATCGACTTAGTAAAAAATATCCCTGCCCAGGATATCAACTTGGTCGCACCTACCGTGACTCTACTTGTTCGCGACAGCCTTCATCCCGCCTTGATCTATCTTTTGCTAAAGGCCGCAGTCCAAGTACATAGCAGCCCTGGACTTTTCGAAAAAAAGGACGAGTTTCCGATCGACAAAGACTTTCAATTTGTATTGCGCGACGAAGCTAAAAGCTTTTACAAATCTGGCACACCTTTTTGGCAAAGGTTTTTACCTTTCTGGCTTGCAAGTCTTCTTGACCGATTTCTGCTTCTCGTTATTCCAGTCATGGCGATTATTTTACCTATGATCAAATTAGTTCCAAAGCTCTATGTTTGGCGGATTCGCAATCGTATTTTTCAACGCTATGGCGAACTTAAATTTCTAGAAACTCAAATCCATCCCGACGCTTCACCTGACAAATATATGGAACATCTTGATAAACTTGATGCGATCGAGATCAAAGTGAACCATCTTAAGGTTCCACTCGATTACTCCGACTATATTTATAGCTTACGTGAACATATCGATTTTGTTCGCAATCGCATTCAAAATCGATTGAACCAGGCATTGCAGGCAAAGGCTAAGGAGCCAAGCTTTACGATTCGATAAGGAAAATCATGAAAACTTTTTTTGCACTCTGTCCTTTGATATTTTTTTTCTCGTGCGCCTCTCACCAGCCCGCTCAGTCCGACCCGTCACGCGACCTTGCCTCGACCGGTGGTATGCAGACAAAACAAATTTTATTTGTGACGGATGTTCATTTTGACTCGCTTTATGATCCCACTATCGCGAATGAATTATTTTCTCAGCCTCCCGAAAAATGGGAAGTGATTTTTCGGAAATCAAAAATTAAAGAATTGAGTTCCTATGGATCCGATATCAATTACCCGCTTTTTAAATCAACACTTAACGCGATGAGATTGGCTGCTCCCAAAAGTCCGATCATCCTCATGGGTGGGGATCTTGTCGCTCACCATTTTGAAACTCACTTTAAAGAAAGATTTCCAAAGGCCTCTCACCAAGATTTTGAAATCTATTTCAACAAGACCATGCAATATATAGCATTGATGTTTCAAAATACTTTTTCAACTTCTCAAGTGGTTGTTACTCTCGGAAACAATGATTCTCCCTGCGGAGATTATATGAGCGAGCCACATGGAGAATATTTGAAAATTATGGCTGAGGCCTGGAAGTCAGCTGTGGATCTCGAAAATGCGTCCCCAGACTTCTTAAACCAGTTTACTACTGGCGGTTACTACAGTGCTCTCTCGACAGACAAATCTCTGCAAAAGAAATTGCGGTTCATCTCTATTAATAGTGATCTTTGGGGGCGGGATTATCACAATAAGTGCGGAAAATCTTCGGATACCCCTGGCAATGATGAAATGGCTTGGCTTGAGAAACAACTTCGTGACAGCGAAAGCCTGGGAGAAAAAGTTTGGTTGATTCACCACAGTCCGGCCGGCTTAAGCATCGCCGCAAGTGTGTATGCTAAAAAAGACCTTTGCGTGAGTGAGAACCTCGCCCTCTTCTACACGGATGAGAATAACGCAACATATTTGAGACTTCTCGAAAAGTATCACAATACAATTGCCCAAGTTTTTTCTGGGCACACTCACATGAACGATTTTAGAATTTATGGTCACGGAGATTCTGCGGTGGCGAGTTTACTGGTTCCGGCCGTGAGTTCCATCTTTTCAAATAATCCCTCTTTCGCGGCTCTCTCGGTCGACAAAGATAGTCTGCAGCCCAAGGATTACTCGATTTACTCTCTTGATCTCAAATCTGCAATTGAATCTAAGGCAGATAAAAATCTATGGAAAAAACTCTCAACCAAAACCGACGTTGATGCAAAAAATTTAGGAGCAAGCCTTGAATCTCTGGCTATAAGCGAATCAAAAAAAGAAGATTACCAACACAAGTACAACTCGGCAGGACCACAGAAAAACTTTCTCATGAATAATTGGGAAGCTTATCGATGCGCTACATCCGAAACCGACTTTAATGGCTTTAAGGCTTGTTACTGCCATTAAAATTTTTTGAGACTTCTTTAAAGTCTTTCATATTGTGAATAAAAATCATTTTTGTTTTAAGGTGTTCACGACTAAAAATCTTGAGAAGTTCAGGGCGCATTTTTTGATGGACCACCCGGAGAGTTTTAAATAGCTTGATACTCTGTGAAAGACTGGCCTCATGACAACCCTCAGGGAGCTCAGGCCTTGAACTCCAAATGTTTTGAATTTGTCTTTTGGCAGCCCAAACATAATGAAGCCAAAGCGGCAGATCGATAAAAATAATATAATCTGCATTTAAAAATCTTTCCTCGATGATATCAAGAGGACCATAACCATCGATGATCCAGCTCGACTGTAAGGCAGCTTCTCTCAAGGCTTTGATCGTTTCAATATGAGCTCGAATTTTCATTCCGGGTAAAAATTGAATGGCGTCAACGTGGACAACAGGGATTGCAAGACGTTTACCAAGTCTGCGGCTCAAGAGACTCTTGCCTCCGGCGGCATTCCCGACAACGGCGATTCTCATACCAGGCGAACCTGAAATTTTCTGCCTTTAACTTTGCCAGCGCGAAGACGTTCGGCGGCGACCTCTGCAAGATCACTTGAAACTGCAACTAGTGACATTTTATCGAGTACATCAATTTTACCAATGTTGGCCGCACTCAGGCTCGCACCTTCGCCTGTCAAAGCACCTAAGATATCACCAGGTCGCAATTTGTCTTTTCTTCCGCCTGAAATCCAAAGGGTCTTCATCAAAGATTCTCGATAAAATGAGCTCAGTCCGTGTTGATTCTTAAATCCCAAAAGTGGCCTTGCCATTTTTGAATCTCGAGCTTTTTCAATTTCAAAAAGCTTCATATCATCTGGTTGCTTTACGAGAGTCACGGCAACCCCCTTACGTCCTGCCCTACCAGTTCGTCCAATTCGGTGAGTATAGGTATCGACGCCCTGTGGAAAATCATAGTTCACAACTAGATCAAGATGATCGATATCGATACCTCGAGCCGCAACGTCCGTCGCAATTAAAATTCGGTAGCTGCCATTACGAAACATCGCCATCACCAGATCACGATCTCGTTGTTCGAGATTTCCATGAAGAGCCGCACAACTCACATCTGATTTCAAAATCAATTGCACAAGTTCATCAACCGTCGTCTTTTGATTGCAAAAAATCAATATCGATTTTGACGGATGCTGTTGCAATACGCGCATCAGGACGTGTGATTTTTCATCTGCCCCGATTTCATACGCTATTTCTTCAATGAGAGGCTTCGCCTGATCCTCTTCGGTAATTTGCAGATGCATCGGATTCTTTTGATATCTTCGGCTGAGTCCCTGAATACCCGGCGGAAAGGTCGCAGAGAAGAAAACCGTTTGTCTTTTTTGAGGAAGACATTGCAAGATCGCAGATACTTCTTCTTCAAAACCCATTTCTAAAAGTTTATCAGCTTCATCCATGACGAGCGTTTTAAGCCCGCGTACATCAAGCGCATGACGATCTAACAAATCGAGAATGCGTCCAGAAGTTCCTACCGCTATGTGAACACCAGACTCAAGAGAATTAATTTGAGGCCTAGCGGGTTGGCCTCCAGCCAAAAGCAAAACCTGAAGGCCCTCAAACTTACGTGCAAGCTTACGAATTTCTTGGGCCACTTGCGTGCTTAACTCTCTGGTCGGGCAAATAACGAGTGCTTGCACACGGCGATCCGCCAAATCGATTTTTTCTAAAATTGAAATCGCAAATGCGGCCGTCTTTCCGCTTCCAGTTTTTGATTGGCCGATCAGATCACGTCCATCCAAAAGAACAGGTAAAGATTTCTCCTGAATGGGGGTCATAGACTTATACCCAAGTTCTTCAACAACTTTTAAAATTTTCTCGGATAATGGAAGTGAAGAAAAGAGAGGGGAAGTCAAAGTGTCATCCTTAAGTTTTGGCAAAGCTTATCAGTACCAAGTTCCTACCAAGAAAGGGAAGGGACTAAAAATCCTTTGAAAAAAATATGCTCTGAGGAGCCTAAATCGTCACTAAAATGCTAAAAAAACCCTTTGGGAACAGACTTATAAGCCGGCAAAGGTATTTGAATTCGGCATCAAGTTCGCATTAGCCTCCAGTCCATGCGAAAATTTGCTTTTTTAATTATTCTATTGCTCTCCATCTCATCGTTGGTACATGCGGGACAACTCTCTTGCGAGTCGCTTTTTCAAGCGAAAAGTAAGAAGGAGATTTCGCGCGACTTAGCCATTCAGGCTGGGCTTCACTATTCTCTTAAAAAAGAACCTGGATACAGCCGCGAAGAAATCGCGGGCCCAACAATCAAAGGCTCTAAGCGCCCCTACATTTACCAAGACCCAAATGGTCACCCCGTCGAAGACGTCGAAGTTCTAAACCGCATTGAAGCCTTAGTCATACCTCCTGGATATAGTCATGTTTGGATTGCAGTAGATCCTTTAGCTCATATTCAAGTTCGTGGCTTGGATGCTGCCAAACGATCCCAATCTAAATATCACGACATTTGGACTTCGCAGGTTTTGACTCGAGCGAAATTCACACGTATGCGTGATTTTGGTCTTTCGATTTCAAAACTAAGAGACGCGGTTGATTACGATTTAAATAAAGAGTCAATTGATAAAAAGTCAAAAATTGCTGCCGTCATTCGATTACTTGAAGTTGCAGGAATTCGCATCGGGGGCGAAAAATACGCCAAGACAAATGCATCGTTTGGACTTTCAACTCTCCGAGTTTCTCATCTCGTAGCTTTATCACCCCAGATTCGTTTTCAGTTTATCGCCAAAGAAGGAAAGCCACAGGACATCTTGATCGACTCACCAAGTGTCGCTCGCATTTTAGAAGAATCGTTAAAAGATAAAAACACAAATGACAAACTCTTTAGTGTGACAGCCGCTGATGTAAACGCTTACATCAAAGAGAAAATTGGAAGCTCTTTCTCCGCAAAAGATTTTCGCACCTGGGTCGGAACGACGGTAGCTGCCAAAGAGCTTCACCTCATTGGCTCAAAGGACTCTCGAGAACAGCAGCTTGCGGCCGTTTCGCAAGCAAGCCTTGTCGCAGCCAATCGCCTGAACAACACAGCTCCGGTTGCTCTGGACTATTATATTGATCCCGTAATCGTTGAAGCTTACTTGAATCACCAAATTGATGATGCTTTCAAATTCATCTTAGATCCCGATCTATCCCCAGAAGAAAATGCCGTCCTCTATTTGACTCGTTGAGAGACAATCTCAAATTGAGACATTTTATTTTGTTAAAGAAATATCCAACAAATCAGACTTTACGCAAGCCCCCACGATTTCCTGAATCCTAGTTCATTTCGGCTGGATCAAAAAATGCACTCTTAAGAGCAGAACTCGAGGGGGTCTTTATGAAACGCTCAGGTATGTATCGAATAGTCGCAGCAACCGGTATTTCATTAGGATTAGCAGCCTTTTTTCAGAACTGCTCGCAGGTGAACTTCGGCACTGGCGACAGCAAAGCTCTCGTTCAAGGGAGCGTCGCAGTTCCAGATATTAATACGAGCACAACGACCTCAACAGACACCACATCACCTACAACTCAAGGTATTTGCCTTCTGACCTGTACAAACTCAACTGAAACAAATGTCAGCGACGAACATGAGTTTAATAGCCTTGCAAACAATGCCATGTGCGCGACAAATCCTAAGCCAAAATCACCCGTCAGCTGTACGAGTGAAGATGAGGGCGAAGAATCAAGTTTGAAGCCAGCCGTGCAAAGTGTTTCAAGCTCAGATACCCGCCCTAAAACGACTTGCATGACAAAATCTGCTTGCGACCAAATTGGAGCAAATTTAGCTTCAGGCAAACTTGTCTTAATGAAAGTTGAAAGTAATAAAGTCTCAACATTGCGAGGAACACAATTCGAACCAGTGGATCCGAGCGAATGTGAAGACAGCACAACGGAAGCGGATGTTAAAACTCAAATATAAATCCTCTTAAGCCTCTGCGGGCAGCCGTCCTCCGTCGTCGGTCTTTCAGTTGCAGTCCCAGTTGGCCATACGCCCTTTGGGTGTATATAGGCAGGGTGAGTTCTTCCTCTAGACTGCATCTTGCTTTTAGAGAAATTGCGCAAGTCTTTGTTGTATAAAATCCACGAATTTCTTGATTCGAATTGGGGTCGATTTTTGATTTGGTATCATGATGTGCACTTGCACTAGTTCGGTTGTCCAGTCTTTTAGGACCTGTATGAGTTCGCCTTTTTGCAGGGATTCCTTTACTAGGTAAGCTGGCAGAAAAGAGACCCCAGCCCCTTCTATTGTCATTGAGCGAATCGTGAAAAAGTTATTGCAAGTGAAATGGCTTTTGAATTTGAGTGTTCTTGTTTCTTTCGCGTTTTGAAGTTTGATTGGATATCTCCTGAGGTCTCTTCCTGAGAATTCTAGTATTGGAATTTCTTCTAATTGCTCAGGCCGTTGTACTCCTCCATTTCTGTCGTAGAGATCTTTACTCATCACAGGAATTGTTCCGATCATGCCGACTTTCTTTTGGATGAGAGTGCTATCTTTATTTCTACCAATACGAATAGCAAGATCGACCGACTCTCTAACGAGATCCACATACTCATTGGTGACAATCACGGCGAACTGAATTTTTGGGAAGACCTTCATATAGTCCGCACAAAACTTACCCATGAGTTCTGAGCCGACATCGACAGGTACCGTGACCCGAATCAGCCCAGACATTTCATCGCCCTCTGAATGAATTTCATCGAGCGTATTGCTCAGCTCTAAGATCAATGGCGCAGCCCTCTGATAAAGCTCACGACCCGCCTGGGTCAGCTGAAATTGGCGCGTGGTCCGATAAATCAGCTGCACCCCCATATCTTGTTCAAGGGCCGCAAGGTGGCGACTCACTCTCGACTTAGGTTGTTTCAAAATGAGAGCGGCCTTGGAGAAGCTTCCTGCGAGCACGACCTCGCGAAAGATCTGAAGTCGATTCAAATTGGGGTTGAAAGACATGGAGGACTCCTTTTCATTGTTCTATTATTAGAACACTAAAGTGCAAATATGTCTACTATTGCAACAATCAAAAACATGCGAAAAAGGAGAGGTGAATCTTAACAACAAAAGGAGCCTTTTATGAACTTCAAATTTTTAACAGCAGCAATAGCAATTGCCTTGGCCGCAACAACACAGGCACAAGCCGATACAAAATACGAGGCAGGGTCATTTCAGATTGATCCGATGCACTCAAAGGTAGGCTTTGAAATTCCGCATCTTGTAATTTCGACAGTTGAAGGCCGATTTACAAAATTTGACGGAACAATCGATCTCAATGAAAAATTTGAGAAATCAAAAGTAAGTGTCAATGTCGACATGGGTTCAATAGATACAACAGTTCAAAAGCGTGACGAACATTTAAAGAGTCCTGATTTTTTTGATGTCGCCAAATATCCAAAAATGAAATTTGAAAGTACAGAAATTACGGGTAAGCCAGACGATTTCAAATTAACCGGAAACTTAACAATCAAATCGACGACTAAGAAAGTTGTCTTTGACGCCAAATATTTAGGTACGGTCAAAGATGGTTATGGTAATGTAAAGGCCGTTTTTCAGGCTAAGACTAAAATTAACCGAAAAGATTTTGGACTTACTTGGAATCAGCTCGTTGAAGCAGGCCCTACAGTTGGCGATGACGTCACGATCGATTTGAGAGTTCAAGCCGCTCGCAATAAAGATAAAAAGTAAGATAAGATTTTGAATCGGAGGAGCTATGAAAAATTCAAAAATGCCTACCATCTTTTTTGGTCATGGCTCGCCGATGAACGCCTTGGCACATAATTCTTTTACTCATTTTCTAAATAGAACAGGAGACCAGCTTGAGCCCCCAAAAGCTATCTTGAGTGTCTCAGCACATTGGGAAACACGAGGTACTCAAATTTTGAAAGTAGCGGTGCCTGAAACCATTCACGACTTTGGTGGATTTCCGAAAGAACTTTTTGCGGTTGAATACCCAACTCAAGGAGCTCCCGAAGTATCAGATCGGGTGGCTCAACTTTTGAAGTCCAAGAATGCTGAGCTAAGCTCGGACTGGGGACTCGATCATGGAACCTGGTCGATACTCGTTCATCTCTACCCAAAAGCAAACATCCCAGTTTTACAGTTAAGCCTGAACAAAAACTTGAAACTGCGCGATCACTTTGAGCTTGCTAAAAGTTTGAAGCCACTTCGAGATGAAAAGGTTTTGATCATGGGGTCTGGCAACATCACCCATAATCTACGGGCGGTTGATTGGAATCCAAATCCAAAGCCCTTTGACTGGGCTGTCGAGTTTGACGACATGATTAAGAATGCAATTCTGAATCGCGACTACACTTGTCTCTTTAATGAAGATCCTAAAAAACAGAGTCTTTGGCGACAGGCCTTGCCAACGCTTGAACACTACTTGCCCCTCTTGTATATTTTAGGCTCCAGCGACGAATCAGAAAACACCAAATTTCTGTACGAAGAAATGCAAATGGGATCTCTATCAATGCGAGCCGTTGAGATGAGTGCCTAGAAAGACACTGATCTTGAAACTTGTTCTCTCTTCCGAATATCCAAAAATGCCATGGAAAAATGGACTTGGAACAAGCTCCCAAATTGAAATTTGTCCCTCGACTGCAGATTTCTCTCAAACTGATTTTTTGTGGAGACTGAGCTCTGCAAAAATTTCGGGACCAAATACATTTTCGCCTTTTCCAAATCATGATCGTATACTCAGTGTTCTCTGTGGCGGAGCCCTTAAACTTAATCTTGAAAAAACAGAGGCCCTCATTAAACCCTATTCAAGCTTTCAATTTAAGGGATCAGATAAGGTTGAATGCGAATTAATGGGCGAAGAAATTACTGATCTCGGAATTATTTATAATTCAAAATGGGTCGAAGCCTCCATTCGCTATGAAGACGTGAATGATCAATCTCAAAAGCTCAAACTCACTAGGGGGATTAGCTTTGTCATATGCGCGACATCCAAAATTCAAGTCAACGAGACAGGCCTCGATTTTTTAGATTGCCTCAAGACAGATGAAGCGCAGGAAATTAAAGTGAAATCTTTAGATCCTGATGCTCGCGTTGCCATCGTCAATATCCGGAGTCGCACTCAAGCCTAAGCTCAGCCGTAAATCTGTTAGTGGAGTTTCCCAATTTGCTTCCCAGTCCAATGGGAAAAGAGGTTTCGTGAGACGCCCCATTTGCCAACCCTTCATGATGCTTTTGAACAAAGGCTCAAGTCCAGCACGGTTTTTAAAACTTGCACCAAAAAGCGCTCCACCAATCAAAAAAGGGGCGATCGGCGCACATACCTGAGAAAAGTAAAATGATTGCAAACCAATTTCTCCAGGTACCGAAGTATCAAAGCCAAGCGCCACGTGCCAGAGATCATGTGTCTGTCTCAATCTCAGCATGCAAAAGCTGGCAACGTTGGTCACTTGCATGGGCTTAAAAAAATCAGGATTGAGACCCATTCCAATCATGTGATCGGCGTAACAACGTCCCTGTGTTCCTAGAGGCAGTTTTTGAAGTTTGATGAGATCAAATCGATTCATCAGTTTTTTTTCGCGAATCACTTTTGCACAATCTGCATCGGATTCGAGTCGCGTACACATCTCTTTGGTAAAACCCAGACCATAAATGCTTTCACCAATTCCGAGAGCCGCCGCAGTATCCGTCGGGGCTATTGAAACTCGAATAAAATAGTACGCAAGCCTGAGGGTCATCCAAATTTTATTCATAGGAGAAGTTTAGCATCGGCAAATGGATGTCGTCTAGATCTCCGTTCATCCAAGACTAGAACCGCTTTCCGTTTTTCAAAATTTCTTAAAACAAATATAAGATCATTTGAACTTTTGGCCCCACTTGCATCTTCCGAAACTCACAACCATAAGGAGGTTTGTATGAATAAATTCACGACAGTTTTGGCTTTGGCTGCAGCAATGGCGCTCGCAAGTCCACAAGCGATGGCGGCCACCCGCACAACAGGCCATAAGTCTGTTATTTCTCGTCCAGTTAAGAGAGTTAAAAAAGCCACTCTTCGAAAAGCAAAAAAGGCAGAAAAAGAGAGTGCAATGGCAGCAAAAAGAGGTCCAAAAAAAAGAATTGTCTCGCACCGCAAATTATCAAAACAAAAGATTTCTCGGGTGGCATAGTTGCCCTGTGAGCACGGCTTATCGACTCTTAAGCCGTGCTCATCTCGTTAATCTCGTAAAATATTGTATATCTTCTGTTAAGAAGTGAATTAGATTTAGTGGGATGCAACTCCCCAGTTCTATGTCGGCTGAACAAACTAAAATCCAGAAAAACTTTTTCAAACTTTATGGATACTCTTTCTTTCAATCTTTTTTGATTGTCATTCCTGTGATCGTTCCTTTTTGGCAAAAAAAGGGCCTAAGCCTTCAGGAAATTTTCATGCTTCAAGGGATCTTTGGATTTGCACTTATTCTTTGCGATGCACCCGCCGGATATCTCGCTGATCTTTTTGGAAGAAAAAAAAGCATGATTATCGGCAGCCTTATCTCGGCGCTCGGATTTCAAATTCTTTGGTTCGGTCAGACTTTTTTTGACTTTGCGGTATATGAAGTCATTGTCGGAATCGGACTGAGTCTTCAATCTGGTTGTGATGTTGCGATCCTCTATAATTCTTTAGACAGGCTTGAGATCGCAGGTAACAAAACGCAATATCTTGGAAAGCGTATTTTTTATCTATGCATGGGAGAGGCCATTGCGTCCGTGCTCGGTGGACTCCTCGCGACCTATTCGCTCGATTGGCCGGCTTATGCAAACGCGGTCAGCGTTTGGTTTCCGATGTTTTTCGCGATAGGTATGTACGAAGCACCTGGGCAAATGCTCTCACGACAATCTCATCTCAAAAACTTTCGCGATATTGGTGCGGCACTCTTTAGGCACTCAAGGCTTCTCACCTTGATTATTTCTAGTTTTATTCTTTACGGATTCGCAACCTACTGCGCCGTATGGAGTCTCCAGCCATATTGGAAGGACCGTGGACTTGACTATACGACATTCGGATACCTCTGGGCTGCGAACTGCGCACTCGTCGCCGTCGTTAGCTTCTATGCTCATATCATCGAAGAAAAATTTGGCGCGGTCAAAGTTGTGATTCTCATAGGCCTGATGCCCATCCTTGGTTATCTCGGAATGGGCTTTACGGGCGGTTTACTCGGACTGATCTTCACTTTGGCCTTTCCAGTTTGCCGAGGTCTCAACCAGGTTATTTTTCAGGACGCAATTAATTCGCGCGTCCCTGCTGAAATGCGGGCAACCGTTAATTCTGTTGGAAGCCTTGGAATGAGGGCACTTTTCATCATCTTCGGCCCTATTATAGGGGCCGCACTTGATAATGGTGGCCCGAATCACGTCATGAAGATTCTTGGCTTTAG
>JAYUEB010000082.1:0-7481 GCA_043739525.1 Bdellovibrionales bacterium | reverse complement strand
TAGAAACGGAAGAAGTCCAGCCTCACTCGACATGACGGATCCTAACGAATTACTCCAGTCATATGTTTCTGAGCAAAAATAGCAGGCAAATGCTTCTGCTATTCTCTAAACTTTGGCACGTCCCCTGCAATGAAGCTGTCAAATCTTATTGAAAATGGATTGGAAGCTTTTTATGAGTTTAGTGAAGCTCTCTTTTGTTCTGACATTCACAATTTTTGTTGCGACGACAAATGTGGCCGCAGCAAAAGAGATCACGCCCCATGATCCACTTCCTAGGACAATCCTACAATGTGGTGGCGGTATCGTTACTGAAGTTGGCAGCCGCCTTGAAGGCAGACCTAGTAGCGGCTCGTCCATCCGATTCAATAATGATGGCGGCAGCGTGAGCGAGGAAATAGTTCCGGCCATTCAACATTCAAGAGTGGGAGACCATGTCATGATCTGCTTGGTGTATATACCAAAGGATTGTCCCGCAGGTGATGACAGGGGCTCTGAATACACGGTAACAAATCTTCGTAATTTGGAATCGTGGACTCTACCAAGTTCACAGCATGGCTGCGGCGGCGCTTAAGACATCTTGCTCGCGTGAAACTCAATATGCTCTCGAATGAAACTCGCAATAAAATAGTAGCTATGATCGTAGCCCTCCTGCATACGCAAAATAAGTTTTTGCTTAGCATTCGACTGACAAGCAGCTTGTAAGTTTTCAGGCTTCAGTTGACCCACGACGAATTCATCTTGAGTACCTTGATCAATTAAAATTGGTTGATCGTGTGCAAGCCCACTTTTGATCAACTCGCAAGCATCATATTCGAACCAAGACTTTTCAACAGGGCCCAAGTATCCGCTCAATGCCTTCTTTCCCCATGCGGAGTTTATCGGATTTGCAATTGGTGCGAATGCCGAAATACTTTTGAATTGAGTGCTTTCACGTAGCCCAATGATTAAAGCTCCATGACCGCCCATTGAGTGGCCACTGATCGAAATGCGAGTATCCATTTTGAATTCACTTTGCAAAATCGAATAAATTTCCTTTGAGACATAATCGTACATACGATAGTGATCGCGGTAGCCCTCGGTTATCGCGTTGACGTAGAATCCTGCTCCGGAGCCAAAATCGTAAGAGTCATGCTCTTGCGGCAATTTCAATCCACGAGGAGAAGTGTCAGGGCAAATCACCATTAACCCTGCTTTGGCAAGATGCTCTTGGGCTCCTGCCTTGGTGATAAAATTTTCGTCTGTGCAAGTAAGACCCGAAAGCCATATGAGAGCGCCATTGACTTTACCTGGTGGCGTGTAGGTCGAAAATTTCATTTTGGTTGAGGTACTGGTTGAGTTATGCTCCCAAAAGCGAACAAGACCTCCAAAAGATTTGTGAGTCTTAAGCACTGTGATCATGAAAGCTCCTTCTAAAAGCGAACGACAGTTCGAATGCTTTCACCTGCGTGCATCTTATCAAAGGCTTCATTAATTTCACTGAGCTTACATTCGCCTGTAACTAAGTCATCGATGTTGATAACCCCCGTCATATATCGGTCGACGTAATCTGGAAGTTCAGTGCGCCCCTTGACTCCGCCAAAGGCTGAACCTTTCCAAACACGGCCCGTGACCAATTGAAAAGGTCGAGTGCTGATCTCTTGGCCGGCCCCAGCGACACCAATGATGATTGATTGCCCCCAACCCTTATGACAGCACTCAAGTGCTGCGCGCATTAATTTTGTATTGCCGACACATTCAAAGGAGTAGTCCACTCCGCCATCTGTCATTTCTACGATCACTTGCTCAATGGATTTTGTATGATCTTTTGGATTAACGAAATCGGTGGCGCCGAATGCTTTTGCGATTTCAGCTTTCGAATTATTGATGTCGACACCAATGATACGAGAAGCTTTGGCCATTTTTGCACCTTGAATGACTGATAGTCCAATTCCGCCAAGACCAAAAACTGCAACGGTTGCGCCCTTTTCAACTTTCGCCGTATTTAAGACCGCGCCGATTCCGGTAGTAACTCCGCAGCCCAACAAACAAACTTTTTCAAGAGGCGCTTTTGGATCGATTTTCGCTAACGAAATTTCGGGAACAACAGTGTACTCTGCAAAAGTAGATGTTCCCATGTAATGAAAAATGGGCTTACCATCCTTTGAAAAACGCGAAGTACCATCTGGCATGAGACCCTTGCCTTGTGTAAGGCGGATACGCTGACACAAGTTAGTTTTTCCAGATAAACAAAATTTGCACTCACGACATTCCGGCGTGTAGAGAGGAATCACGTGATCGCCCTTTTTCAAGGTCGTGACACCTTCACCGACTTGTTCAACTATTCCTCCACCTTCATGACCAAGAATGACTGGGAAAAGCCCCTCTGGATCAGCGCCAGACAAGGTATAGGCATCCGTATGGCAGACACCAGTTGCTACCATGCGCACCAAAACTTCGCCTTTGTGGGGAAGCTCGAGATCAATTTCTTCGATTTTCAGTGGTTGATTGGGTCCCCAGGCAACTGCGGCTTTGATTTTCATATTGATCGACTCCTTATTCTCGTTTGGCGAGAATTATTGATCTAATTGGCCCTTTAAGCAACTCGAATTGCCAAATTGACTCTCTCATTCTTAAAACGAATAGTAAGTTCTAGAAATGAAATTTCAACTCTAGAAGAAATTCGAGTATTGAGTGTTGTGTTCATTTTCTTTAAAAATATATGATTGGAGAATCTTATGAGATCGACTTTTATTCTTCAGGTTATTCTGGTAGCAGCCACCAATTTTTTTGCAATGAATTCTGCGTTCGCGAGCCAATGCGTTGGAACCAAAAATCACCAGGGCTTAACCGGTTCACTTGAGGTTCAAGGCAATCAAGTTTTGAAATTCGTCTATTTGGACGCCAACAAACTCATGACTTGTATTGGTAAAGAATGGAGTGCCGGAAGAAACTCTGCCGTTTACGCTGTAGAAAAAACTAATTCACCGAACTGTGCAGCTGCGCGCTCTTTCACCGTCGGCACCAGACCTGATGGCAAAATATTTGTCGACCTGATGTGGCCACAATTTGGTAGCGAACCTGGTCCTGATTCCGTTGTTTCATTTCTCTGCAATCAACATTAGAAACTTCTTATCTATTCCTTCAAATACCGAACTTCGCAAAGAGCGTAGCTTCAATTAGTGACCGTGCCCATCGGTAAATAAAGCATGCTTCGAGGAAGAACATATCTCACCCCGTATGGAGTCGTCCACTCGAAACGAAGATGAGAATTCTTTTCGTCGATATTCTCAACTTCAATTTTTATCGGATAAAATTTGCCGGCTTCTAGGTTTTTACTTGAGACTGACCTCGCTCTTTCGCCGATGAGCAATTCTCTCGCGAGCGTTAGACTCGAAGACGGTGAATCGAGATGAAATTGATAGAGGCCAGAGACAGGCGCCTTGAGCCAACCCATCCATCTTACGGACTTCAAAATTTCACCGGATCGTTTACGGGGCCAATTTTTTGAAATATAAAAGTCAATTGAGTTATCCATGCGTACGATCAGCACTTTACCTTTTAAATGAGAGGTCCCGAAATATTCTCCCTGCAAACCAACGCCTATTGGATTCGAAGCACCACACATTTCGCCGTTTTGAGATTCACTTTTTTGAGACGACAAGCTTAAATAGCGTTTCAAGATAGCAACGCTATTAGGATCTTTAAAAGCCAAAGCACCAAAGACTAGTGTCAGTGCAAATAGAGCACTCAGAGTGCGGTATTTACAAATACAATCATAAATTCTTCGAAGAGAAAGAGACATGACAACTCCTGCTTCGCCATTATCTCTGAAAAGAGCCATGGCTGACAAGACCAGCCGTAGACAAAATTACCAAGCTTCACTAACCTCAGATTTGTATGAAGCTTTTTATTCAATTTAAAAACAACAAAGGACTTTTACTATCTCTGGTTGAAATCACTTTGTTTCTCATCGTGACATTTTTTATCTCTCGTCATTTTATAAAAACTCAGCCGATATTCACCGCCGTTTCAGCCAAAGGACCTTGGACGTTTCAAGATGAACCAAAAGATCTCAACCTTGTTTACATGGGCTACTCAAGATGTCCCGGACTGGGCCCGACAACTCTCTCTTTAACCTCTCGAGTATTTTCAAAATTAACCGCACCGGAAATTGCAAAACTTCGCTTTTTATTTGTCGATGTCGATTACATTCACGACAGTGCAAAATTCGCGCAGGATTACGCCAAGCATTTTGACTCAAGTTTTGTTGGCCTCAGCGGCACACAAGCTCAAATCGATCAAATCGTTTCATTCATGGACGCCAAATATGTCGTCGAAGTCGAACCAAGATCTCGTGAGTTTGATTCGATTACCCATACAAATAAAATTTTCTTTCTAAACCGCGACGGCGTTATAGTCGAAACCCTACCGAATCCAGACTCTGAGGAGACGCTCCTCAAACTCATTCGAAAAAATATTTAATTCACCACTCAATTGTTAATAAAAAATCTAGCTTTTTAAAACTTTTGAATTACAATTTACCCATGCACAAAAGTAGACTCGAAGCATTTAGCGATGGCGTTTTTGCAATTCTCATTACCATCATGGTTCTCGAACTCAAAACTCCGCAAGGTATTCACCTCGAGGATCTCGCTCGCCTTATACCTATCTTTTTAAGTTACACTCTCAGCTTTATTTATCTTGGCATTTACTGGAACAATCATCATCACCTCTTTCAAGCAGCCAAACAGGTAAATGGCGCAATTCTTTGGGCGAACTTACATTTGCTTTTTTGGCTCTCGCTTGTTCCTTTCGTGACTGCTTGGGCGGGTGAAAATCATTTTGCAGAATTGCCAATGGGTACCTACGGCTTTATTTTATTAATGTGTGGAGTGGCTTATTCTATTTTAGTCCGGCTCCTCATTAGAGAACATGGTGCGAACTCTATTTTAGCTCAAGCTATCGGCAAAGATCACAAGGGAAATTTGTCTGTCGCTCTATACGTCGTCGCAATTTTTACTTCTTGTTATTTCCCGTATGTATCGGCTGGACTTTACATAACAGTGGCAGCTATTTGGCTTATACCCGACTCGCGAATAGCCAAAAAACTTTAGCTTTCTCTACTTTGATCTTGTCACAGATCGCATTCGCTAAGTGCATTCCCTTTGTCTCTTGCGATAGATCCTTAATCGAATTATCCTATAGATTCAAGAATTGAGGCGCCCCTTGCTTTGGTTATTATTAAATATATTTTTTACTTTGAGTACGCGGGCTGAAAGTTACTATATACAAACGACCGGAATTGACGAACTAGATCCCAAAAAAAATTACACGCAATTCTATCAAGATGCTCAAGGTTTTGAAAAGTACTGCTCAATCAATACAGACATCAAATGTAAACTCTATTTAGATCAAGATCTTAAACGTCTTCTAAAACCTGAAATGTATGCAGAAACATTAAAACCAATTAAGGGAAAGTACGAAGCCCCCACTCGCGATAAAGTTCTTAAAGAGATGCAGTCAGCAGTCGAAAATGCCAACCCAGGGGATCAAGTCGTTTTATCTTTCTCGGACCATGGCGGCCCGGGTGAAATCAGTCCATCTTGTATGTATCTCTCACGAAGTGATAAAATATGTGTTGATGATGTAGAAGCTATTCTGAAAAAAAAGAAACCAGGTGTTCGTGTTTTGGTCGCAACCTCCGGCTGCTTTTCAGGTAGTTTTGCCGATTTGTCATCTTCAGAAATTTGTGTTCGTACGACGGCGTCTCGGCAAAAGTATGGTTACGCAAAAGAGAATTCAAGCCTGTGGAACTACTTTTTAAAAATGGGAATGCATCTTTCCAAGCATAAAAGAGAACTCCAATATGTTCAAAACTCAGCAGCCCAATTAAATGCCAGCGGCACTTCGATATCTAGCTTGGATTCAGTGACAGGAAGCCAATTTATAACTAATGAACTCTGTAACCCAATTCGCAAAGACTTAGAGGCTCAGGGAACGAAGTACAATGGAAGCTTTTTATCTGTGACATACGTTCGTCCAGATGTGGCTTGTCAAAAAGGTACGCGAGACCAGATATTACAGTTGCGTGAGGTCTATCAGAATATTCAGACGCAATCTGATTTTTATCGAAAAACTTATAATCTCACCTGCAACCCCGTAAGCCGTGAAAGAAGATTCTTTTGCGAAGCTTTACAAAACATTTTGAGTCCAGATTCCTCAACGAGAAAGGTGAGTGACTATTTTGATCACGCAATGGCTGAAAAAAAACAAAGATTAGATGATCTGTTCGTTGAACAGGAAGCCATAATTAGTAAACTCAAAAAATTAGCCAACACCCCGCAAGCGCTTGCAGAAAAAGCTAGGCGAAAGAGAAATCCAGAGAAATATTTTGGGCCTAACTGGAATGTCGAAGGACAGCCCGATTTTATCTTTGAGACAGGCTTGACGCCAGAAATGAAAGGCCTGGAGGCGAAATATGACGATCTTTCGCACAGAATTGAAAATATTGACGACGAAATCGAAGCGAAAATTAAAACTAATATTCCCCCGCTTAAAGATGTGAATAATTTCTCAAAGAATCTGCTGATAGTGAATATCTGCTTGTCTCCCGGATTCGAGCGTCCGACAGCAGAAGAGTTACAATTCTTGAACGGAAACTTACCGTTTGTACTCCATTGGAATAACTACCGAAAATTCACTCCAAAAGATTTAGAGGATGCGCGCCAATGCGAAAGCAAATTTATGTTATAATTTTGTCTATGGTCATTTTTTTCGGTCTGCCGGCTATCGCCAATGATATCGGAGTCATTGCTTCACGGGGATTTCAAAACGGCGCTTGTTTTAAACAACTCGGAAAGCTCTCTTGCGAGAACAATCTACCATGTCTTTTAGAAATTTTCTCAGGAGCCAATAAACTAGTTTTCAAAACCAATCTTCAAGATAAGCAGAAAGTTTTTCCTAAAAACTTAAGAGGTCGTTTTCAATTCAAATATGCGAAGGCTAAAGATGAATCGATTGCCGTCATACAATCTTTCACCCAATTTAAAGATCAGACGAGCGACGATTTAGATGATTATGGGCTAGCCAAGCGTACGCCTTGCACCCTATGACCTTCGCCTAGAATTTAGTTCTATTTGAAACTTTTCGCAAATCAGCGAGAGCCGAGCTCGGTTTTTTGAATTCCATATCCAATCTAAAATTCCTCGAGCTCCGACAGAATACTGAAGACTTGAAAGCGTGTGCTTCAGCTCATCTTCATTTGTGGAACTTAGATATGACTTCAAATCCCTTTCAATATTTTCGATAGCACGTTGAGCACGCTCCTGGTCTTCATCTGAAATCTCTCCAAGAAAAGTGATCAGCTCATGAACTATTGCTATTAAGGAATCGTCATATTTCATCTCAACCAATTGCATTTCAAAACCTGGATGGAGTCAACTCAGCTTCTGTATTTATTTCAATCGAAACCACCCATCTCTATATTTTTTTCGATGCCCAAC
>JAYUEB010000081.1:0-2484 GCA_043739525.1 Bdellovibrionales bacterium | reverse complement strand
GCTTGATCATCTAAGACATCAAATGACCGATCACTTGGTTCATGAGAAACCACCTGCCCCGGTTCGGGCATTCCAGCGTCGTAGCAATGGCCATTGGTTAGAACCATGGCCTGGTCAGTTGGTTTTGCTCCTTCGAACTGGACAATTGAGCCAGAGCAGTTTGAAAGCGCCACGATCCCATCAAAATGATAGTCTGCTTTGAGATTTTGGTGGTGGCCGAGAACGTGTTTTACTTTCGGCATCGGAAAAGCAAGTGCATTGAGTGATATAAAACAAAAACTGAAACCTAAAAATGAACCTAAAACGGAACCAGAAATCTTTCGAAGCATAAACCCCTCCATGAATTGTTACAAAAATCATGGCGCGACCTAGACACGGTTGCAAACGAAATCTTTGCAACACAAAAATGTCATGCTTTATTGGTCTGCAACATGTCATTTGATCCGTTTGTCCTTAAATAAAATCTATGATGAGCTAGTCGTATTCAAAAGTATTTCAAGGAGTGAGACGTGCTCAGAGTCCTCATATTGCTCTGTATTCTTTTTACAACTGGATTGGCCGAAGCGAGCCGCGAATCTGGTAAAATTGTTGGTAGCGGTGCAAAGCCACCGGTCTTTAACCTCACCGAACCCAAGGGTGGATGGACCGTTGATCGCATGATACAAGTTTCGGGGATAGTCTCAGACTCAAGTATCGATCCGGTTAAAGTCATTATCAACGGCAGCCGCTACTACATACGCGTAAGCAGCACTGATGGGAGCTTTAAAAGAAAGTTTCCTGCTTTTCCTGGCAAAAACTCGGTGATTGTTTCGGGTTCAAATAAAGGCGGAACAGGCAAGGCAGTCAAAAGCATTTTTTCATTGGCAACTCAGGTTCCGATTACGGCAATTTTAACAAGTGATACCGACGGAATCTATACCGATCTTCATATCTACGAGCCAGAAGCCGGAGTGAAAAATCCATTTGATAAAAGTACGAAGCTCGCACATGTCTTCTGGGCCGCAACCTCGTCTCCGTCAGGCGGAAAGTTTTATCTAAATGAGCAAAGTGGCAGTTACGATCAACCAGGATACGGTCCCTACATGTACACTCATGTTGCACCTCCAATCGGATTCTACAGAATTGATGCGAACTATTGGCCAAGCGGCGACAAGGCCCATGCGCTCGCGAATCTTGATTTGATTTTAAACGGTGGCAAGCCCGACGAAATACATCGCCAAATTAAAGCACCTCTTGCAAAGCCGGGTGAAACTGTCACTCTTGCCTGGATACGCTACGAAAAAGATGGACATGCCTTTGTCTACTCACCATCGGCTGACCCTAAGCCACGAGATAATAAATTATGGCCTCAGTGGCTCGTCGACTTCAAGGCTCCTAAGGACAGTGGTGGTTACGGAGAGACGGGTGATTAGATTAAGCTTCATAATTTTATTTTTTCTTTCTTCTCAAGCTTTTGCGATGACTCAAAATACGAAGCTCGAGAGTCGAATTTTAGATATTGCCTTGCACGAATATGATCAATCGAGTTCGGATTGGAACGTCTCGCAACGTGATTGCGCAGGTCTCGTACGCTATATCTATCGCAAGGCACTCGGCGTTCAAAAAAATCTTTGGCGCGACAATCAAGGTGGATCGGTCAGCTTCGCCTCAGCTGAACATTTGGTGCACTCGAACTTTCGATTTCTTTCTCGGGAAATTCATGAAAGTGAAATTCGAAGTGGTGATCTTCTAGTTTATTACTCAGACGAGAAAGAAACCGCCAATCGTTATCATTTGATGGTGTTACTTAAGTCACCACAAGCGGCATTACAAAAAATTTTAGTGGTTTATCACAACGGTGCTGAAAAGCCTAAGGGTCAAATAAAACGCATTTGGCTTTCTGATCTTGGGAAATTAGCTGGTCCTGAGTGGATACCCCAATTTCAAAATTCGCACTTTCAAGGAGTCTATCGATGGCGGCAATGGTAAGAACAAAAATTTTTATTGGGCTGACCTTACTCCTCTCAATTTCGGCTTCAGGGGCAGCACCTCGCCCAGCGAACGAACTGATTTCAAGTAAGTCGATTCGATATCGTATTGATGTCAAAAATGGCGCCGACATTTTAGAGTTAATGGATAAAACCCAGTGGCTTGTCGACTTACAAAAAACCAATCTTTACCGAGGATTGATGATTCGAATGAGTGGACTATTAGGTGCCTTACCCAGCAAAGAGAAACCCGCTTGGCAGGGAAAACTCGTCGACTACGTTTTAAGCAAGGCACTTTCTGGCCGTGCACTTTCTCTCTGGTATTTTCAAGAACCAACATTGGTCTCTCCGCTCGGTATTTCAATTTATGATTTAGGCGAAACAGAAAAAAGGCTATTGATGAAAATTGCCGAGTCGGTCAGGAGTTCTCCAAACAAAAAGGTTGAGTTCAATCAACATCCAGGGGAGGTCATTCCGATCTCGATTAGCGCCCAAAAAATTGCACTCGCATTCGCCG
>JAYUEB010000080.1:0-7488 GCA_043739525.1 Bdellovibrionales bacterium | reverse complement strand
TCTGCGAGAGCTGCGAAAGTTTGGCTTAAATTATCTTGCATATAATACCTATCGGTTAATTAACCAATTAGTTAATTATAATAAGAAAAGAAATTTTGGTCAACAGAGAATTGTCCGATTTAACCGGCTAGAATTATTATGAGTTTTAAATGAGGTGGGATTAATCAATTCGATGAAAAGAAATTTCAAGGACTTGTTTTGGCCTGATTTTTCAGTCAAAAACTGAGCCCCTACTGTTTAAGTTTTTGACGCCTCAGCTGGCGCACCAATTGCTTTAATGAAAGCTTTGGAGGCTCTATGAATCGTCAACTCATCCTGGTGCTTTGCCTATTGTTTTCTTCTCACAGTTTTGCGTCACGTGTTTGCCAAGAATTGTTCTACTATGAGCCCATCGTAAATCATTATGAGCATCTTGAGGCCAAAGGAAATAAGCAAACAGAATCATGGGTCAAAGCTCAAGTTCGAAGGACAAAAGTTGCACTCAAAGAAATGAATTATAAAGGCGTTGCGAAACTATTCAGAGGGATCATGGATAAGCCCTCAAATCAATCTTGGTTCACGCTTCCGAATCAAGAGGTTATTTCCTTAAGAGACAAGGGGCTATTTAGATCAAAAGATGTGATTGTTACAAAGCCGGACGGTTCTATCGAAGTTCTTTTTAGCAATAAAAATTGGATGAAGGGCGACGTCATCAATTTTAATTTTGTCGATAAAACATTGTCTGCTGATAAAAGATACCTTAGCGTGACGGCAGCCGTAAATGGTACGATCGATGAATTTAAAGTCATTTTATATGACCTTCAAACAAAGACTCTACTTACTGATGAATTGACTAAAAAACCTCTTCGAAGAGCTCTTTTGCAAGATAAGCACGACACTCAAGTCGCGTGGTTATCAAATACTCAGTTTGCGCTGGCCTCTGATACAGGTGTTCATATTTATGATATTAAAAACGACAAAGTCTTTCTAAATCGAAAAGAAGATTCAAATATTTCTGTCACACAAAATGGACTTTCAATTCTTTCAAATAGTGGCGTTCAAACAATTTATCAAGATGGCTTTCCAATATTGACACTCTCGTTTGACACTCCAATGGAAGTTGCAAGCGTTGTCGGAAGTGACCTTTATTTGTTAACCGTGGGAGAGGGCCAGTGGGGTCAGATCATGAAAGTTTCGAGAGACCCACAAGATTTAACGAAAGCTCAATCGACAATTGTAATGCCCGAAACAAACTGGGTCACAAACAAAGTGAGCAAGCTTGATGATCAAACGATCGCGCTTCATCGTTATCTAGGACCAGATCGTCGAATCGATATTTTAGATCTTAAAACTCAAAGCATCGCTCAAAGTATTTCTATTCCAGGAAGTTCTGCTTTAACGTCCGTTCAATGGGCTGTACCAGGCTCTCAAGTGAAATTGACGCTATCGAGTCCGATTATTAAATCAAGAACTTTCACTTACGATTTTAGCTCTAAATCGTACCTTGAGGGCAATCCTGAAATTGAGATGATGACGTTAAATGGAGTTCAATACGCGACTGAATATCGTTTTTACCCAAGTAAAGATGGTGTGATGATTCCGGTAAGACTTGTATATAAAAAAGCTTTTGCAAAAGATGGATCGTCTGCAGGACTCGGATGGACATACGGAGGATTTAATTTACTTGGTTATTTGCACCCGAGTTACAATGATTTCAATCTTCAGTATCTACAGCGCGGTGGAGTTCTCTTTGCTCCGGGAGTTCGCGGCGGGGCCGAGTACGGTCCGTCATGGCACGAAGGCGGCATGCTCGCAAATCGAATTAACGCTGAAAATGATTTGAATGCAGTTGTCGAAGGCCTTCAGAAAGATAAATATATTGACCCTAAGAAAACCATTTCAACAGGATGGTCAAACGGTGGCACCGTGACTGCCTCTGCAGCTCTCCAAAGACCGGATCTTTACGGCGGAGTTATCCCAGGAGCTGGAGTTCACGATTCCAACAATGCAATTTTTCTTGATCCCGAAGAACAGGGCTGGAAAGAAGAGCAAGGAGACCCCCGAACTCCAGATATTCTTTATATGAATGACACTTCTCCAGTTGAGCTTGCTGTTTCGGGTGCAGGCGCTGGCCCCATGTGGCTCGTGATGGTTGGTCTCAATGATAGTCGCGTGAATCAGGCCCACAGTAAAAAAGTCACAAATGCACTTTTACGAAACTCGGGTGACCCAGACAAAGTTCACATGATGGCCTACAGAGCTGCTGGCCATTGGATGACATCACAGATGTATCAGGACTCACTCGCATGGCTGAGTCAGTCCGCTATTTACTCGTTTATTTTTGCAGTTTCAGGGATGGCGCCTTAACTTAAGTTAATAGCCTGTCTCGTGACTCGGCCTCGCATCCGGCGGGGCCTCGAGTGTTGTCATGTCGAGCTCTCCACTTTTAATTTTGCTGAGAGCTTCGTTTTCTGTGACTTCGCTGAGTTTCGGGCGAGCGGCCCAAAATCCGAAGTTAATCGTACATTGAACGTAATAAATTTGTCCGGGCTTTAAATCAATCGTCAGTGCGCTTCGAACTTCACCATTCACAAAGAAAGTTCTTTTGCCAGGAGTGTTTGTTCGATAAAAATAAGAACCATTTTTTAGTGTGCCGACTTTTTCTGGATTGGCTTCGTTTGTCCACACATTGTAGGTCGTGAACGATCCTTGAAACATACTTTCGCGGTAAAAATAAACTACCGCTTCTTTAGGATTCAGCTTTGCGTAAGTTTTTTCTTTCGCAACATAGACGGTCGCACAACTTGAAAAGATAAATCCCAAAAAGACTAAAAAAAGTTTTGATTTCATAAATCTCCTGTTTGGCTCTTATTTCAAATTCCTAGAAAAGAAGCAAGTCCCGAATTGCGGATAATGGTTTTGTTGCACTTGATTTAATGCGGCTTTGGCTTGGCAGAAGTTCTTGCAGATCTTCTATCGACAAATACGAAGGAGTACCTATGAACTTATCTGTTTTATTGCTCGCGCTCATTTCTGCTCATACTTTTGCTAAAGACTATATTGTTGGAGGTCAGAATGTAAAATCCTCAGATCCGATTCAAGCATCTACGGTCGGGATTTTTGATCCGTCTCCCGACGGAAAAACGGGTTCTCTGTGCACGGGCACTCTTGTTCGAAAGGACATGGCCGTCACAGCCGCCCATTGTCTTTCGAATCCCGGTGCCAAGCCGAGTATCATCTTTGGACCCGATCTTCATTCTCCGAGCGCAATTCACAGACCAGTCGACGGAATGCTAGTCAATCCTAAGTGGCAAACCCATGCCGGCAAAGGAATGGATCAAGGGGACATTGCGCTCGTCAAATTTGATGGCAAGCTTCCGAAAGCATACAAACCTGTCCCAGAAGTTTCGTCAGATAAAGAAATTAAGGCTGGTTCCGAGGTCACGCTCGCAGGATACGGAATTTCAGACGCCCAAAAAAAGACAGGAGCAGGCGTGCTTCGAGAAACAAAAGTTCGAGTTCTCAAAAATCGCCCAGGCAAAACTGAAATGATTTTAGATCAGTCTCACGGAAGAGGCGCTTGTCATGGTGATTCCGGAGGCCCGGCTTTTTTAAAGACGGGAAAGAGAATTTCCTTAGCTGGAGTGACGAATCGAGGTTATCCGAATCACGCGCCCGATGATTGCGCTCACCAGGTGGTTTATACAAAAGTTCCGGCATATCGTTCGTGGATTCAAAAGAGCGAAAAAAAGCTGGAGGCCACTCCGGTTATGAAGCTTCCTATATCAAAGCATCTTGCGAATCATCACAGAATTCCGAGAACTAAGAATGCTGCTTCAAAATCCGGACGAAAAAGGCGCCATGTCTCATAAAACCTCAAATGAAGACGTCAATCACTGGCTTTCACCTTGCTTTAGGCTTCATGCGTGAACAATTAAGTTCACAAAACAAAAGGATTCAAATGAGATTTCTGAGCTTTGCATTTTTGGCTTTCACGTCGATTTTTTCAACTGCTTACCAACCTCGCCATTACAATGTGATTGGTGTGAATGAGATTATTGAACATCTTCAGACTCAAGTACTGGTAGCAACTTGTGGTCGGGGTTCACACGGCAAAAACAATCCTGCATAACGATATGATGAGGCGGGCCTGAAAATGATTGAACAAGCGGTCATAAAAAAATTAGATTGTTACACAAATGAGAGGCTCATCTTATTATTTCAGACTCGCCTTTTTATGAAGAGCGAAAAAGTAGCTTTTGAAAATCTAGTAGAGCTTAAAAAGTTTCTTTATATCATTTACCTTGTTCAAGAAGAGCGAGTGAAGGTAAAAAATTTTGATGTCATCTCTTCCATGCACGAACTAGATGAAATGTGGCATAACTTTATTCTCATGACCGCTGATTACATTGAATTCTGTCAAAGTGTTTTCGGATGCTACATTCATCATGAGCCCAATCTCGAGGTGGTCGTCTGGGGGCCTAGGAATTGCGAATACCTTCGCCCGCAACTTCAACTTGTTATGGATGTTTGGGGATCCAAAACTCTCCACAATTGGTATATGCCTGAGCTTTCTGAAAAAAGGAGGGCACGAAGATGGTTCAGATCGGACAGTGAGCTATGAGTCAAGCCAAGCCTTATACATGAGCGGATCTCTTGACTGTTCCGCCTAAAGTATCCGACAGGGGATGAATAGTAACAAATGCTTTCTCATCTAGCTCCTGAACAATGTCTTTGATGGCTCCGACTTCCAGCCGAGTGACAACGCAATAAAGAATTTCTTGGTCGCGCTGAGACTTTCCGCCATAGCCTTTTAAAATCGTGACTCCTCGGCCAAGCGATTCCGTGATTTTCATGCGAATGCCAGTGCTTTCGCGAGATATGATTGTCACGGCCGTATATTGCTCAAGACCATAAATCACGAAATCGAGAGTTCGTGCCGCCGCGAAATAGGTGAGCATCGAATACAAAGCCGATTCAACTCCCAAGATCGCAATCGCAACTAAAAAAATTAATATATTAAGCCCAAGAATCACATCACCGACTTTTACGAGGTGACTTCGCTTGCTGATCAGAAGGGCTGCGATCTCTGTACCGTCGAGTACGGCGCCTCCGCGAATCGCAAGCCCAATTCCGGCGCCGATAAAGAAGCCTCCGAAAACCGAAGTCAAGACGAGGTCATGTGTGACGTCGGGATAGGGGATGACTAAAAGAGCGATCGCTAACCCAATGATTGCGAGAGTGCTTCGAATTGCGAAGGCTCGGCCTAGGCTTCGGTAAGCGAGAGCGATAAAAGGAATATTCACAAGTGGCAACCAAATCGCAAGAGGCAGTGAGGTTGTTTTTGCAAGAAGCATTGAAACGCCCGTCACTCCGCCATCAATGAAGTGACTTGAGAGTAAAAAGCCTTTAATCCCCATTCCGGCAGAGAGGATGCCAAAAAAGATGAGTATTGCATTTAGAAGTTCGCGCAGGGGCCGATTCATTGAGGTATTAAACGCTCTTCGTCGCAAGAGTCAACTGATTGGCAAGACTCGGCGTCTGTGTTAGATCAACTTATGGATCAGCTCCTGACACTCGAAAATTTATTGGCACTTATTACGCTTACCGCGATGGAGCTTGTACTCGGTATTGATAATATTGTTTTTATTTCTGTGTTGGTTGCGAAACTTCCAAAACAAAATCAGACAAAAGCACGCGCACTTGGAATTTCGCTGGCATTAGTCTTTCGAATCCTTTTGTTGTTTTCCCTGACCTGGGTTATGAAATTAAATTCGGTTTTATTTTCAGTATTTGGAATTGATCTCACTGGGAAAAGTTTAATTCTAATCGGCGGAGGACTTTTTTTAGTTACAAAATCAACAACTGAGATCAAGGATCAGCTTCACGAAACAAAATCGCAAAAAGCAGATGAAAGGCATCCTTCGAAGAGCTTTAGCGGCTCTGTGATACAAATAGTTATTATCGATATTATCTTCTCAATTGATTCGGTTGTAACAGCGGTCGGTATGGCCCAGGCTTTGGCTGTTATGATCGTAGCTGTTGTTTTATCAGTTGGAGCTATGTTTGCCATGTCGATTGTGATTGGAAATTTTGTTGAAAGAAATCCGACCATCAAAATGCTTGCTTTGGCATTTTTGATTCTCATAGGCGTGAGTTTGGTGATTGACGGTACCGGAGGCCATCTTCCCAAGGCCTATATTTACTTTGCAATGGGCTTTGCTCTTGTTGTTGAATTGATCAATTTGAGAATACGTAAAAGTCCAAAATGATTTCTGAACAAATTGAAAAATGCGTGATTGCCTCGGCGTGGATTCAAGATGCGACTCAAGTTACTGATACAAACGAAATCTATAGAATTGAAAATATTCAGTCACCTTTTGAACATTTGAACGTCATTTTTAAGACTCAAATCAATGAGCAAAAAGCAGACGACCAGATCCAAAAAATTTATGAATTTTACCGAGCGAAAAAAATAAGTTTTCGATGGTATGTCTTTCCTCACTCTGAGCCGGCAAACCTGAATGACAGAGTGTTGGGCTTGAGGCCAAGCAAAGTGACTGAGATGGCGTGTCTTCATGCGGACGTTGGAACTTTTCCAAATGCGATTTTTCAAAATGTTTCGGTTGAAGAGTTGTCGCTTGAAAATCTAGATGAATACTGCCTTGCAAATAACGACGGCTGGAGCATGACGGGAGCAGCTGCAGAGAAACTGAAGCTCGATGTTAAGAAAGACTTAGAAAAGCAGCATATGGGCTATTGTTCCTTTCTCGCTCGTTACCAGGGGGAGCCTGCGAGTACCGGGCTTCTTCGAATAGTCGGCGATGCCGGTTACTTTCTAGGTGGAAGCACAAGCCACAGATTTAGAAATAAGGGTGTCTACAGTGCTTTGGTTCAGCACCGCATTCAGATTTTAAAAAATATGAGAATTCCAACCGCACTTGTTTTTGCGCAAAAGGCGACTTCCGCACCCATTTGTATAAAGCTCGGATTTAAATTGGGTGCCGAGGCAAAATCCTATAGTTTCAGTTTTTAATCGAATCATTCGCGTTCGGTGAGTGATTCGCCCAATCGCCATAATTTCTTATCAAGCTTGGGATCCACATTCCGCTACGAACTCCTTCATGAGTTGTGTTGTCTAAATCAGGCACGAAGGGTGGAAATATCGCAATCCGCACAAGACACGCCACCCTTGCCCTCCAGGAGTGGGCTTACAGCACACCAAACACTCGTAGAGGCGCCTTGCTGTGTATGTTCGACCAAAGACTGAGCGGGTTTGTTTTTGTTCGGTCTTCATTCGGAATCCTTTTGAGATGTATTTGTTTGATCAATCATATCTTACGAAATGTCTTGTCGCGACCATGCGGCCTATTTGCTCCCAAAACGCTGAGTGGGTGGGCATGATTAAGTGAAGTTTGCCCAATTTCAGGTGATTTTTGGGTGTTTTTTATGCATTCAAAATATTTTTTCGTAAGTTGATTGACAACTTAACGAAACTTTCAGAAAACA
>JAYUEB010000079.1:0-7492 GCA_043739525.1 Bdellovibrionales bacterium | reverse complement strand
GCAAGCAAACAAGGCCCCCATAATAAACTCAACAAGGGGATATCTTCCTGAAAATGGCGCGCGACATTTGTAGCACTTTCCACGCAAAATGAGCCACGAAAAAATTGGAATATTATGATACCAAGGAATGAGTGCTTTACATTTTCGACATGCACTTCGAGGCGTCACCACACTCTCGCCCTGAGGCAAACGCACAATGACCACGTTTGCGAAACTCCCCAGGAGGGAGCCGAATATAAAAAGGGCAATCGCAAGGGCTCCGTCTTCTTGAAATAGCTCGTAAAATCTATCAGACAAAGTCACGTCTCCTAAAAATAAAGCTCGTCAGAATAAAAAGGCCTACCAACCAACCAGCCGTATAGAGTGTCGCTTTGCCAACTTCCATCAATGGAATTTCATCACCATAAATCGGTGCTGTTCGCCAATTAAACATCTCAAGATTAGGAATAATTTTCACAATTACTTTACCCACCAACTTGAAAGACTCACTTGAGCTGCGCTCAAGAAAATATGGAAGACTATCAATCCAATGTCCGATAATAAAAATCGAAATAGCAAACATGACTGTCATAACGGGTCTCGCAAAAGAGCCGAAGAACAGAGTAAACGAAAGCAGAACGAGAGATTCGAGTAAAATTCCGAAAGTTGCGACTAAATAAGCTTCAGTGAGAGGAACTTTGAGATAGAGAGTAAAGAGAATCTGAATAACCGCGAGAGCAGTAACTATCACCCCAACAACCATTGTGAGGCCAAGAAATTTACCACAAATAAACTGAGCGCGAGAAATGGGCCGGGCAAGGAGAGTCAAAATTGTTTGCTTTTCAATTTCTCTGGATACCAAGCTGCTACCGAGAAAAATAGAGACAATCGCGGCGGATAACTGAATCCCTGCAAAGCCAAAGTTAATCGACATGCGAGCCTGCTCATCAAAACTAAGTTGACCGAGAACAAGGCTCAGGCCAATCAACATGAGTGCGAAAAACACAATGCCTTAAAGGATTCGATCTCGAATAATTTCTCGAAAAGTGTTTTTTGCAATGACCAAGATATATTTCATAAAACAAGCTCCCGCATCACTTCTGATCAAATGCTATTTTAACAAAGGCCTCTTCTAACGTGAGACGAACCGGCTTAATCTCAACGATAGACAAAGATCTACTTCGGAGATCATCAACTTTCTTTTGCAAATGGGCATCGTTTGCCAGGACTTCTCTTTTCAGAGTGGCGCCCTCTTTCCAGCAAACTTCGCTTCCTGAGCTTGCTCTTCCGAGAAGTGCATCGGTCGAGCCCTGATAAACAAGCTCGCCAAGCTTAAGAATAACCAGACGATCACAACTCTGTTCGGCATCCGGCAAAAGATGACTACTAAAAAAAACTGCAGTCCCGCGAGCGGCAGTCTCTTTAATAATTTCACGGACTTCAAATCTTCCGTCTGGATCAAGGCCAGTCATAGGCTCATCTAGGATAACAAATTCAGGTTCGTGAACGAGAGCTTGTGCGATCCCAACCCGCTGTAACATTCCTTTAGAATAAGATCGTAACTGGCGATCGGCTGCGTGGGTGAGACCGACTCTTTTTAATAGCTCTGAAACTCGTATTCCCAAATCTTTTTTTGAGAGCTTCGTCGAAAGCTCGCCGTAAAATTTTAAAAACTCTCGGCCAGTTAAATATTCATAAAAATAAGGGCGCTCTGGCAAAAATCCAATTTTAGACTTAGCTTCATTTGATAAACCCAATTTATCGAAATAAAAAATGCTGCCCTCATCGGCAAAAGCTAACTCAAGCAAACATTTAATTGTGGTTGTCTTTCCAGCGCCGTTCGCACCCAAAAATCCGGTAACTGTGCCAGGCTGAATTTCAAAATTAATACCCTTAAGAGCATTAACCTTTACTCGATTTCTGTGGTAAGTTTTTTTTAGATTTTCAACTTTCAACACACTCATGCTGTATCTCCAAAAACTAATATGAACAGCTCTTCCGAAGCGATCTGGAAGAATCTTACTAAATTAGCTCGATGAGCTTACATTATCTTTAAAAACTGGGGAGTCTACAAGGTCATTTTAGAAAGAGCCGAAACTCCAAACGAATGTGACCTTAATTTCTGAAGCGCCAGATGAAGGGCCTGAACCGCATGACTCTCAGTTAAACAGGGAATTGAAAAATCAATGCAGCTACGTCGAATACTGAAACTTGCTTCGACTGACCTTCGACCAGAGGTCGTATTAATCACAAGTGCAACACGCCCCGATCGTATACGATCTACGCAATTAGGTCGCCCTTCATGAACTTTTTTGACAGGAATGCAATCTATACCATTGTCGTAAAGAAATTTTGCCGTTCCGCTCGTTGCCGAAATTGTATAGCCAATCTTAACAAGTGACTCGAGAAGCGGCAGCATTTCTTCTTTGTCTTTATCTCTCAATGAGAGAAAAATCTCGCCTTCAGTTGGAAGAAATATGTGCGAAGAGAGCGAAGCTTTTAAAAGAGCTTCAGCGTAGTCCGCACCTCTCCCCATGCTTTCGCCGGTTGATTTCATTTCGGGACCAAGAAGTGAGTCTGCCTCAGGAAATTTCTTAAATGGAAAGACAACGCCTTTCACACTCACTTGGGTGACATTTCGCCATTTATATTTTTCAGGATTTACTTTGTCTTTTCCGTAATCAAGCATGGCAAAAACACCAAGATCCACTATCGGAATCAGAGTCGCCTTCGATACAAATGGAACAGACCGTGAACTACGCGGATTTGCTTCGAGCATGTAAACTTGATCGTTTTTAATCGCGAGCTGCAGATTCAGATAACCAATTGTCTTAAGCTTTTCTGCTAACAACTCACTGAGGCTCTCAATCTTGAGACAAGTTTCAGGCTTAAGACGCTGAGGGGGTAGGACTCCCATACTATCACCGCTATGAATGCCGGCGGCCTCGATATGTTCGACGATACCGCCGATTACAGTCCAATCTTTTCCTCGAACGAGATCCACATCGACTTCGAGCGCGCCTTCTAAAAATTCGTCCATGAGACATGGACGATCTAGGCCGATCGCTTCAGCATGCCGATCAAAGTATGAACTCAACTCTTCGTCAGACTCAACAACTTCCATACGTCGGCCACCCAAGACATAGCTTGGGCGACAAATCATTGGATAACCTACACGACTTGCGATTTTTTCAGCCTCGTCATAATTTGAGGCCATGCCACTTGCAGGAATTTTAAAATCAAGTTGGTTACAAACCTTAGTAAATTTGGCGCGATCCTCAGCCAGATCGATCGACTCGAGCGAAGAGCCCATAAGTCGAAATCCTTGATCTACAAGATGAGCGGCTATATTAATCGGAGTTTGACCTCCGAGCTGCGAAACCACACCCAAAGGATTTACTCGAAATAAAATTTCGGTCACAGCTTCTGCGGTCAAAGGTTCAAAATAAAGCTCATCACTTGTGTCATAGTCGGTTGAAACGGTTTCAGGATTTGAATTAATCATGACGACTTTCAAACCCTCTTTTTGGAAACGCTTCACACCTCTTACGCACGAATAATCAAACTCGATACCTTGGCCAATGCGATTTGGGCCGCTTCCCAAAACAACAACTTTATTTTTTTGTTGAATGGCCTCTGGAGCTTGAGCCTCATACCAATATGAAGAATAGAAGTAAGGAGTCTCGGAGAAAAATTCGCCGGCGCAAGTATCAATTCGTCCGTAACCAGGATGAATTTTGAGTTTTTTTCTAAGTTCTAAAATTTTGACGGGAGTTGCTTCAACAATTCTAGCAAGAGCCGCATCCGAAAAACCCAAACGTTTCGCTTTCAATAAACTATCGGCATTGAGTTCGGAACCGGTTAACTTTTGCTCAAGTGAAATTATTTCCTCAATTTGCTCAAGGAACCAAGGAGTAATTTGAGTGACCGCAAAAATTTCATCAACCGTCTTGCCTTCGCGAAAAGCTTGCGCAATTTGATAAATTCTTTGAGAGTTCGGCTCACTTAAAAGTTTTTCAGAAAAAGGAACAGTCGCAAAACCTTCATTACGTGACTCTAGAGAACTCAGAGCTTTGTGAAGAGACTCTTTAAAAGTTCGTCCGATGCCCATGACCTCGCCAACACTTTTCATTTGAGTCGTGAGCATGTCCTGTGAGCCCGGAAATTTCTCAAAAGCAAATCTTGGTATTTTAGTAACGACGTAATCAAGTGCCGGCTCATAACAAGATGGCGTGCTCTTTGTAATGTCATTCGTAATTTCATCAAGTGTGTATCCGATTGCGACGAGAGCTGCGATTTTTGCGATCGGAAACCCTGTCGCTTTACTTGCAAGAGCACTCGATCGGCTAACCCGTGGATTCATTTCGATTACCACGCGATCACCATTTACTGGATTGACAGCAAATTGGATATTCGCACCACCGCACTCAAGACCTACGGCCTCAACGATTTTCTTCGCCTCATCTCTCATGGCCTGGTATTCGCGGTCACTTAAAGTCTGCTGAGGCGCTACCGTGATACTATCGCCTGTATGAACCCCGCAAGGATCAAAGTTTTCAATCGAACAAACAATAACGAAAGTCCCTGCGCGATCACGCATAATTTCAAGTTCAAATTCTTTCCAGCCGAGAATACTCTCTTCGACTAAAACTTCGCTGGTAGGACTTTCTTTCAGGGCACGAGCAAGCATGATTTGATAATCTTCTTCAGAATATGCGATTCCGCCGCCACCGCCGCCAAGCGTATAGTTTGGACGAAGAATCAAAGGATAACCAAATTTTTCACCAAGAGTGAGTCCTTGATCAAAACTTCGTACCATCTCGCTTTTTGTCGAAAGTGCTCCCACTTTATGTAGAATGTCTCGAAATAGCTCGCGATCCTCAGCTGCTTTAATAACCTCCGGCGACGAACCGAGAAGTTCAATACCCAAACGTTTCAGAATACCTTTATCATAGAGAGCCAATGCTAAATTTAAAGCTGTTTGCCCTCCCAGAGTCGGAATCACGGCGTCTGGCTTTTCAATCTCTAAAATCTTTTCAAGGTAAGAAACTGTCAAAGGCTCTATATAAACACGAGTCGCCAAATCGGGATCTGTCATAATTGTCGCAGGATTTGAATTAACTAAAATAACTTCGAGGCCTTCTTGCATCAAAGCTTTGCAAGCCTGAGTGCCTGAGTAATCAAACTCGCAAGCCTGCCCGATGACAATCGGACCGCTACCAATGATAAGAACTCTTTTAAGGTTTTTCACTCTTGGCATTAAAATCTCACCTTACGCTCATTGGTATAAACATCTTCGAGCTTGAGATGACGATACTGTTCGTACTTATAGCGCATTTTCAAAAGCCTGAGCATTAACACATCCTGCAGAACAAAATCTGCACGTTGCACTTTTCTGACCTCATCTAAAATATACTCAGTCGCTTCAACGGGATGAAATGCAAATGCTCTCGTAAATTGGTATTGGTCCCCATCGAGAAAGAGTCTCGCATCAAAAATCTCTTCACGGCTAAAGCCGATTTGGATAGGAGACTTTTGAATCAAGATTTTTTCACCGGTAAAAAGGTCTTTGATGAAGACATCGTCGCCCCGAATTTTCTGAAATTCAAAAAGACTATGTTTTAAATTTGCCAAGTTTTGGAATTGAACTTTTTCAGTTTCAATTTTTGATAGTTTTGTTTCACTTAGCGCCGTTTGGGCCGGAGTTAAGAGATTTGAAATCAGTGGTCTCGAAAAAAGATACCACTCTAAAAACTGTGTCACTCGCATTTCAAAAAAGATATTTTCTTCATCCATGACCCCAGCTTCGTCGAAAAACTCTCTCTTCGCATCAGCCACCTCATAGGAAAAATCAACCGAAGTGTAAAATACAATCAATCGATCAATGAGCTCATAATGCGGATTTGATACGGTCACTTGATCGCCTGAACTGGCCAAAAAAGCACTCTCAATTTTAAGCGGATCGCTCATGTTCGCATTCTCGTGAGGTTCACTCATTTTAATTGCTCCAAAAAGTAATCAAATAATTTTCTTGCTTCATGTGGTCCAGGGTGGCTCTCAGGATGGTATTGAACACTAAAACATTTTTTTGAAACGCATTCTATCCCCTCGAGACTCTGGTCATTCAAATTGACTTGAGAAACTCGGACAGACGAAGGCAAAGACTTCTCATCTACGGCGTAGCCATGATTTTGCGAGGTTACATAAACACTACCCGTCAGCAAATCACGTACAGGATGATTACTTCCTCGATGACCAAACTTAAGCTTATAAGTCTTAGCTCCCAACGCAAGAGACAGAATTTGATTGCCCATGCAAATTCCGAATACGGGCTTCCACCCGAGAAGATCTTGAACAGTTTGAATAGTTGTTTTGACGTCGGCAGGATCACCAGGTCCATTCGAAAGTAAAATCCCTTGCGGATTCCAATTTTGAATTTCGCGCGCGCTTGCTCTCGAATTAAAAATACCAACCTCTGAGCAGGCATTGGTGAGTTCTCTCACCGTATTCTCTTTGCATCCATAGTCAATGATGGCAACGCGAGGTCCACTTATCTTCAAGCCCCTAACGACTTCGAGTTCTTTTCGAGAAACTTGAAAGACCCAATCTTTGTCGCCATTCTTTTTTTTCTGAATAAGTTCTTGAGCTGTCTTGCGCGCAGACTCATCAGACGAATACGGCAACAAAGCTCCCCAAGGAGTACCAGCGTCACGCAATTTCAAAACAATTGTTCGCGTATCGAGATCCGTTAGAACAGGAATTTTCTTATCCGTTAAAGTGTGAAGCCAAGAAGAGTCTCGAGTTGTATTCTGAATTTCTTGGCAAACAAAACCTTGAAACCAAAGGTCTCGCGACTCCCATACGTCTCGACTCGCACCATAGTTTCCCTGCATCGGCGAAGTGCAAACCATGATCTGATTGTAGTATGAAGGATCTGTCGCCATTTCTTCATAACCGGATTGTGACGTATTAAAAACGACTTCACCCGCGTGCGCTTCACCGCCGCGCCATTCTCCCTTGTAGATTTCGCCGGTCTCTAGGACCAAACATCCAATTGCCATAGGTTCCTATCCTAAGTGAGACGTGTCAGAGTAGCAAGTACGGCGGCCCGAATTAAAACACCATTTGAGACTTGTGTTAAAATTTTTGAACGAGAATCTTTGAGAACTTCAGCAGAAAACTCAACTCCAATATTAATTGGGCCGGGATGTAAGATGAGTGCATCTGGGCTTAGAAACTTGAGCGTTCGTTCATTTAAGCCATACTGACTGTGGTAGTCATCCAACGAAAGAGAATTGAGATCAGCGGCATCATGGCGCTCTAATTGAATTCGCAGGCCCATGCATACAGTGCACCACTCAAGTGCTTCCTGTAAGTGCTTGAAATTTTGTGTTCCACCAAACTCATCCTTTGATGGGAGAAAGTTTTCTGGCCCGCAAAAAGCAACCTCAGCGCCCAACTTAGTCAAGACATCAAAATTTGATCGCGCGACTCGAGAGTGCGCGATGTCCCC
>JAYUEB010000078.1:0-2489 GCA_043739525.1 Bdellovibrionales bacterium | reverse complement strand
GGTCCAGACGCGCAAAAACACACGTCATACAGCTTCTCGACTATAGGAAATTTGTCAGATAGCTCCTTCATTTCGCGCCTTGATTTCTCTTGGAGATTTCTCACGTATTTGACATTTGAGTCTTATATAGCGGGTCACTACGGCACTCCGGGCGGAGAGTTTACCTTCGCACTTAAAACGCCGACGCTGACATCACAGTCGAATACGATCCCGGCACTTAATATTCCGGAATCAGTGATCGATGTGGGTTTAGCATTGAGGTTGAGTTTTTAGTCGTCGCCGATATCAAGTAGCGTTTCAGTTGGCGCTTGATAAGGTTTTGGCGACTGTGAAGTTGCTTCTGGCGCTGAGCTTATTCTCGTCTCGGACAATGAAATACGTTGATCCCCCGTACCCATGGCGACTGTTCTTGAGCCATCAGCAAAGGCCATTGAAGCAAAAAACATTGGTAATATCACGAGAGCTCTCAACATACGTACCTCCAAGAAAAGCTTTCGAAACTGTCGAACTTATATAGATTACCAGAAATTGCAGAAAATAACGCTTCTCTAAAATGAGAATGTTTTAAACTTTGTCTCAGGTTGAGGCCTTGGTCTGAGACAAATTCTTATTTAGCGACAGTTTTCAGTTGAGCCGACGAAAGCCATTTGAATGGGAGCATTCGTATTAATGGCGGAGCCCCCACCGGCTTGAATTCCGATGTTGAGTCCCATGGCGCCTTTTTCTTGAGTGATCACGTTAATCATAAATGCAGGTGAGCTTTCTTGAATTTCAGTTGGGAAAGCTGCGTATTCCATTTCTTCTACGATATCTTTAACGCCTAGTTGTTCGTAAAAATTTAAGATCGGAGTTGAAATCTCGTTCTTTAAAACTTTCAACTTCATGACGACTTTCAAGTTTTTTGTCGAAGTCAGTAGTTTTGGATCAACAGTCAAATTCGCTGCAGTGAAGTCAATGAAGTCTTCATCATGTACGACAATCGCAACATTGATTTCTGGAAGATTCAAATTACAGGCTTTAAAGCTGACATCAGCAGCTTGAGAAAAGCTTGATATCAAAAAAACAAAAGCAAAAAGAGTTTTCATAGTGCTTCCTTTATCTAGTTTGCAAGTTGAGGCTCGGCGATTTTGCCATTTTTCTTATCTCGCCACAGGATTCGATCGACGGACATGAAAAACAAAACTCCAATAAAACCTAGCACGGCTTCGGTAATCAACATTGAGCGAGGGCCGTGTTTTTCTGCCATCCATCCAAGAAGAAGTCCCAACCACCAGAGTGGAAAGTTTGAGAGAGATGCAAACACATTGTAACCAGTGGCTGCGGCACTTTTACCAATCGCATGTAAAGCCATTGCGGTGAATGCTGCATATGACAGACCAACCCCTAAAGCGTAGATCATATTCCATACGACATACATCGCAACAGTTGCTGGTGAAAATGCCATTCCAAGTGCTACGGCTGCGAGTGCGAGTCCAAAAATTGCGTAAGCAATGTGGGCTTTCATGCGATTGCAAATCCAGCCACCTAAAAAGCAACCTGCGGCTGTGATCACGCCTGAAAGTAAACCTTGAACAAGTTCGACTTCTCCTGCGCCAGCGCCCCAAAATCCCGCGACAGCGGCTTGCGTGAGCGCTCCTTGAGCTGCACCTGTTGCAATTGGAAGAATGCACATAAGAGCAGTTAAAACACCCAAACGTTCTTTAATCATGTTCCAAAATCCAAGGGTCACTTTTCTAACGGCGTCGATAGCCCGCTTTTCACTGACATGAGCAGGAACTGACGGAAGAGGTATTAGCGCCAAACAACAAGAGATAAAGAGAACGCCCATTACAGCGCCTGACATCCACGGACTTGGAAGTTTTTGAATTAAAAAGAGTCCCAAAGCACCACCGAGACCTGCGCCTCCAAGATTGCCCGCTTGAAACCACGCGCTCACTCTGCCGACTTGATCGTGCGGAGTGAGGCCTGCGATCATTGCCTCAACAGACATTCCAACAATTGAGTTAATGAGATTTGCTAGTGCAATGATGATTAGCAAAAATCCAAGAGTATCTTTGCCGAGCGGTACTGCCGCCATAGCAAGAACTCCAACTGCTGAAAAAACTGTTGAAAAGACATACCACTTTTTGGGAGACATGGTGACGTCGACCATCGGTGCCCAAAGCCACTTAAGCCAAGAGATGAGAAGCTGAGATCCAATGATCAGAGAGCCTTCACTGATCGAAATTCCATGTTGGGTAGCCAAGAAAGTAAGTGCAACACTCACGAAGCCACCAAGAGCTCCGAATGGGATATAAAGAATTAACCAAACGATAGGATGGGGGAGTTTAGCAGCTTTGCTTTCGATCATGGCTCTCTACTTTCAAGTAAGAGGATTTACAAATTCCTGAGTTTTTAATAGACCGAGCTAGGCCGAAGATCAACAAAAACTGTTCTCTCAAAGTCTATGAGAACAGTTTTACCAGATAGAGGTCAATTTCAGTTTTTTG
>JAYUEB010000077.1:0-2489 GCA_043739525.1 Bdellovibrionales bacterium | reverse complement strand
AGATATGTCTAGATACCTGCCAGTGAAATCAGTTTATGATGGGCTCACGCTCAATAAATTGAGTCAGAAATCTTACACTACCGAAGTGAGTAGTGAGCTTAATTTCCTCATTCCATTCATAGATTTTTTGATTTCGAGGGATCAGTTTTTTAGGGCCCTAAAGGATTCTTTTTAGTGCGGCTTATTTTTCTCTGAGCCGCTATCGTTGAATAAAAGTCACCGCAATCACGACCGATGATTTTTTATCGTTTCGTAAAGTATCTCTCCCGACTGGCGAGCGCCTCGAGTTCAGTGAGCAAAATATTTGAAGCTCAAAATTTAATTTTTGAAAAAATCCGAGACTGTGAAAAACTTTAAAAACGTTTTAATGTGCAACCGGATAGCTAATTTTCAAAAGCTATCGCGTTATTAAAATCAATGTATGGACCCGCCCAAAAACGCAATATTATTTTTCAATGACTTCAAACAAGATAAAGATGCCTCAATGTATCCGGCCTGTTGGAGAAAACTCCTGGCCCTGATGTAATCTGCACTCTCACTCCCAACAAATGTCGAGACCTTAAATAGGCCGTTTGATTTTCCGGGTTTTGTGAAAGTTGGTCTTACCTGTTTTTTTCATCAATCATAATTCTCGCATTTTTATGGATTAAATTTTTTAAGCCGCAATATAAACATCTTCAGTCGCGAGCAATCGCCAAACGACCCTGGCATTCTTGTTCGCCAGAGCCACACAGCATTTATTAAAGCCCTGCCTGGCGTTCAATTTCTTTAGCCACTCTGTCTGTTTAGTTGTGCTCGTACTCGTTCGTAATCGTAGCATCACGGCTCTTGCGCCATGAATGAGGAGCTTCCGAACGTAAACATCGCCTCGCTTACTGATTCCCAATAAATTTTCTTTTCCACCACTACTATGTTGCCGAGGCACGAGCCCAAAGTAAACAGACAGGTGACGACCATTTTTAAAAAGATGTGGATTTCCGACCGTAGCAACGATTGCCGTTGCCGTAAGTGGACCGATGCCAGGAATTTTCATAATTTTTTTGCAAGCCTCAGATCCTTTGGCGAGTTGCTCGATTTGACTTTCAATTTTTTTAACATTTTTATCAAGCCAGCAAAACTCTTGGTAAAGATCTTGAAATATTTGTCTCGCAAAGTCGCTTAGCTCATTTGTCGCATCTTCAGTCAGTGTCGGAAGAAACTCTCGAACCTTGCTAATGCCTTGAGGAAAAACAACCCCAAACTCCGTCAACAATCCTCTGATTTCATTTGCCAAAGCCGTACGATTTTTCACCAAACGCTCTCTGATTCGATGAAAACACAAAGTCTCTTGTTGAATTATAGTTTTGACCGCGACAAATCTCATGTTCGGTCGCATTGCAGCCTCAACAATTGCCTCCGCGTCGTTAGCATCATTTTTGTTTGTTTTAACAAAGGGTTTTACAAATTTCGGAGCGATGAGCTTTGCATCGTGGCCCATCTCAATAAATTTGCGAGCCCAATAGTGAGAACCGCCGCATGATTCCATCACCACAATGCATTTCGGCGTATTCGCCATGGTTTGCTTAAGTTGTTCGCGCTTGATCTTTTTCTTCCAAAGCATTTTACCAGACAAATCTGAACAGTGGAGTTGAAAAATATTTTTTGCCAAATCGATCCCGATCATATTAACTTCTTTCATTGGACCCTCTCTTTATTTAGCCCGAGGTGAGTCTCGTGCTTGGCTCTATTGAAGCCTTTTATAAAGGGCGGGTCCATTCCATTAATGACTGCACCCCACAGAGAGCTCGATTTAGACGAGAGATACAAGTTTTGGGCGAAGGTGATGGCAATATGAGCCAGTGTTTCTCTCTTTTTAAGACGGATAATTTAAAGCCTGAAGTTCTTTCTCAAAATGGACTTCCGATTCAGAGCCAATTTAGAAATCCAAAAGCCTCATTTTGGGTAGGCGGCTATGGTTACGAAATTTCGGAGTTTTATAAGGAAAATGACCGCGATAGTCTATGGAGTATTAGGTCTGGCTTTGACCAAGGCTTTCAAAAAATATGCAAAGAGATGAATTGGTTAATTGATAAGACGAATCCAGAAAGTGGAAACCAGTACAAATTAGAAGATCCAGATGCAATTTTAAAAATTCTCGGCATGTCAGATGAGGAATTAGCGCCATATTTCAAACACTTAAACCCTCGCTATGATCTTAGTGAGAAGCCGTGGCTTATTCGACAAATGGCAGCCATATACATTGCTAGATCCATAGGAGTTGTAGCGCCAGGATCTTCTTATTCGCTAAAACGACTGCGTTGGGAGGCAAGTTTGCTTGGCGCAGAGCTAAAGATGAACAAAACTCTGTATCGGTTTGATCGCCGTAGTCCTGACGAAATTAAAAGCGCCGGTGGCTTTCTTCCTAACCCTAGCTCTCCGTCTTTTACTTTGTGGGAGCATGTTATTAAAGAGAATATTTCGGGAAGCCTAGTCTCTCTGACGACGGAGCA
>JAYUEB010000076.1:0-2497 GCA_043739525.1 Bdellovibrionales bacterium | reverse complement strand
TAAATTTAAACAGCTCAAATAGATAGTTCAATTATTGCAGTTAAATTAGGAATATGAAAAAGTTTTTAGGAATTTTATTTTTGTTGGGTTTTTCTTCGGCTTTTGCTGAGACTTCAATACTTATAAAATCGGTTGTGGTCATTGATGGAACAGGATCAAGTCCGACTGCTCCTCAAGATGTCGAAATTATCGGTAACAAAATTTCTCGTATCGGAAATCATCTTAAAAATAAAACTGCAATTGTAATTGATGGTACCGGCAAAACTTTGGTACCAGGGCTAATCGATTGCCATACTCACATTCGCACGGTTCCCGGAGCGCTTTTCAGAAGCGATACGGAAGACCAGATCCGCGAGCAGCAAAAGCAGCAGCTGCAAGCATACGTGGCGGCTGGTGTAACGACCATTTTAGATGCGGCGACGCCAAACGCGGTATTTGGCGAGGTTGAAAAAATCGCTGAGCACGTCACAGTCCCTCGATTTCTGGGTCTGTCACCATTTCTGACTCCCGTCGGCGGATATTTTTCAGACGAGGCGTCTAGAAGATCTTTTTATCAAGATTTGCCTGAGCCTATCGCAAAAGTTTCCGACATCCATGATCGTATTCAGAAATCGATTAAGTACCATCCGTTTGGTATTAAGACTCAAATTGAATTTGGATTTAGCCCGGTGAAGGCACTTCAAATTTTTGATTCAGATTATCGATTGAAAATTAAAGAAGAGGCTAAGCAAGCGGGACTTCCTGTCATGGTTCACACAGAAGAAGAAAAGGCTTTTTGGCTAGCGTTTGATTTAAAACCATATGCATTTATGCATGGAGGATTTTTTGATAAACCAGCGAGTCACGAGGTAGTTCAAAAAATTTATGAAAGCAAAGCTTATGTTGTGAGTACGCTCGCAATTTATCAAATGATGCTTCTCATGTGGAATCAAGAAATTTTTAATGAAGCTTGGTTTAAGATATTGGTGCCTGAACAGCAAATCAATACGGCAAAAGAGTCCACTCAAAAAGTTGTGAGTTTATTGGCCATTCAAAATAAACCTTGGTATGTCCCGAAATTTCTTGCAGGGATGATTTCAAGCTTTTTTATCAACTCTGATTCAGTCGAACAAAACTACCTTAATTCAAAAGTTTCACTCAAGGCGATGTATGATCTTGGAGTTCCGATTGTGATGGGTTCTGATTCTGGAAATTATCCGCTTTTCTCGACGTTTTTTCACGGCGTTGGTTCTATACTAGAAGTTGAGGCCTTGGAGGACTCGGGGATTCCACCTTTAGAAGTGATAAAGATATCGACGTTGAGAGCAGCGCAAATGCTTAAGCTCGATAAAGAATTAGGGTCTGTTCAACGAGGTAAGATTGCGGATCTTATTCTGCTCAACCAAGATCCGTTAAAAGTTCGAAAAGCTTATCGTGATATCGCGCTTGTCATAAAAGACGGTATCGCAAGATCTCCGCGCGACTGGCTCGCATCTCATTGAGTTTCTAAGGCTCTATTTTCGCACTTAGCCTTTATACAAAGCAGAGGTACAAATCGTGCGCTTTGGTTTACCATGTCAGCATTCGCAGTCAGATTGAATTCTGTAACAGGGCTCTTGCTTAAGTTCGTTCCGTCTAAAGTGAAGACGTAGATCCAGTCCATGGGTTTGATTCGCAAATTACAAATCTAAAATTACGATCATCTACAGGTAGCGGGGTCTTTGGATCATTTGGCGTAATGCCAAAACTGATTTGGAATAAATCGAATAATTTCAGGGATGTTATTTTTTACCCCAGCTAAGTAAGAAGACTTCAGCTGACTGAAGACCGTGAGCGTCGACCGGCAGTAGTCATCTGACCCTTAGTCCATTTTCTAAATGAAAACATCCTGTTGCGAAACGCTACCTTAGATGAAGTTGAAAGTCGGTCTTGCGTAATAAATTATTCTTGCAAAGAAAGTCCGATATCTTCAAGATTTGAAACATGAATCAACTTGAAGTTTTAAAATCGTTTTCATGTGAAGAACCCATTGAAGTTTTGCGTAAGCTTTATCAAAAATCAAAATCAAAAACAGGTGAGTTGAGAGATCTTCCATTTGTTAGTATTTTTTTGAGCGGCACTGTCGTTAGTGGAGTTCTTGTTTCTTTGGAAGAAACTTCAAAGGATACACGTGTTATTATTGCTGAGACCGATTCCTCATGTAGAGAAGCCATGGGTGTTATATATTTAAACGCATCTGAAATGAAGGCTCTTACTGTAAAGAGCTTTAATCAGTATGCTCAAGTTTTGAGGCCAGTTATAAAAAATCGTCATGCAGGTGAAAAAGTTCCATCAAAGCTTTCAATTAATCGTCTGGTTAAAGAATTCGAGAACCAGTTTTTTGAAAAATCAAATTTTAAGATCGAATTCGTAATCGATTGGGAAAAAATCTCAGACAGTGAATCGATATTATTTAATCTTCAGGATTTTACAAGTGAACTTATAGGTTCTATTTCAAAAATTGGCGAGGATTTATCGG
>JAYUEB010000075.1:0-7528 GCA_043739525.1 Bdellovibrionales bacterium | reverse complement strand
AGGAATAGCAACGGACTCTGCTGGAAATATCTATGTTGCTGACACCGGCAATTCGACAATTCGAAAAATTAATCCAAATGGCATGACTTCGACTTTTGGCGGAAGTGCAGGCAGCATAGGAAGTGTCGATGGTAATCGTACTGCCGCAAAATTTAATTTTCCTCAGGGAGTCGCTGTCGACTATTCAGGAAATGTTTTTGTCACCGATACCGGAAATTCAACTATTCGAAAAATTAGTTCAAAAGGTGTCGTGAGTACGATAGCAGGTCAAGTCGGTGTTTGGGGTACTTCAGATGGATCTGGAAAGGGAGCGACCTTTTCAATTCCCTGGGGAATAACGATTGATAGTTCCGGAAATGTCTTGATTACAGACGCCAGCAATCCTACGGTTCGCAAAGTGAATTCTCAAGGCATTGTGACAACGGTCTTAGGTGTTTACTCAACCGTCGCTGTCGGAAAAAATTCTTATCAAGATGCTCTCTCTTCTACTCTGGGAATTACTATTTCAAATGGAAATATTGTTCTCGTCTCTGGAAACGCGATATTAATCAGCAATCCTTAGTTCGTTTCTTTTAGCACGCGTTCCGTGTTTTTCTGGAACTCGGTTTCGACTTGAGAATGTTTTCGATTTAGGGTCAATCCTGACATAAAGTTACGAAGGTTTTTGTCCAGGGCAGGAGCTATTCCAAGAGTCTCATGTAGAAGATGTTCTGTCTCAATCGCAGCGGCAAATGAGCTGTCGATCGTCTTTGTTTGCTTTTCGTCGATATGACTTAAGTCCAAATACCACATGTTAAACCACGCAAGCGGAATATATGAGATGAGCAATAAGGCACCATTAAGCCTTGTATCTCCGGGGCTCATAATTCCGCTCGAGGTTGCGGCGATCATCATTGTTTTTGCGACTTTTAGATTATGCAAAGTTTGAAGCGCAAGTATTGCTACTGGTTTATATTCAGCAATTCCGGCATCTGTTTTAGATAGTTTGCCCTCTTTATCTTGGATTAATAGATCTGAGAGCATGTCATAAAAATTAAGTCCATTTGATTTGTAGGGCGTATCAAAATAAGTCCCTAGAGAAGGACAATCTTGAACTTTTAAGTAGGTAACGAGTGCATTAAACTTACTTTTTGAATCGCTCTCATTTGCAAAAACATCCATTTTTTTCTCGCTACCCAAAAGTTTATCAAGCTCTTCGATGAGTTGAGAAATAGCTTCCATCTGCGATAATTTTTTCTTTTCCTCTGACATTGCTGGATTCCAGAGGCGAAATCCGAATAGGCACATATACTTGCCAGCTGCCTCGTAGGCTTTCGCATACGTCTTGGCATTTTCAAGATCACTAGCTGCGTCTTTTCTCTTGGACTCGAGTGCCGTGAGAAGGCTTGCGATTTTTGCAGATTCAATTTCAGCGGCAGTAGCATCTGCAACTGCTTTTTTAACTTCAGCAACAACTTCACCTTTGGTGGCGCCAGTTTTATTTAGTTCAAGCAAAGCCTGTTCTCGTTCAGCTTTCATCGCTTGTAAAATCTGGTTGGCTTTAGCGTCGCCACTTTTTTGTGAGGCACTTGAATCAGCTGCGATCTTTTTAACTTCGGCGACCAGATTCTCTTCTTTGTTATTTGCGGTATGAGCAGATCTTTCGCCCGTTTTTCCAATTCCAACCATTGTGGTGTTGAGAGTTTGCACGTTCGCATTGAGATCTGTTAAATTTTTGTTTGCGGTCGCACTGTTGTCATTACTGGATTTGGTAAAGTTATGAATATCGTTTTTCATGTCGCTGGTATTTTTGTCCATGCGATTTGTTGAATCATTCATTTCGTCGAGCTGATGATTCGCAGAGCATGCAGTAAGTCCCAGCAAACACGCGAGGCTAACTTGGATCATTTTATTGGCAAGAAGATAGGGATTCATCATGGCATTGTGAAATGCGAAACTGATGCCGTAAAGGCTTCGAATTTACAGGCTTTGTGATAGATAAAGTGTCAGATTATATGACAGCCCGGACATTCATGAGCCCTCGGGCGGGTAGAGGATAGGTCCGGGCTAGGTATACATTTAACGTCTCAGAATGAGAAGTTTGCGAAATAATTTAACTCAAAATCCGCGTCTGCCGTTACACTAATGAGACGTTTGGAGAGAGAGTGAATTTGAATCGAAAAGCCGTGATATTCCTATTAGTTCTATTCGTTTTGGCGTTATCTTTTTGGCATTTTTCAGAGCCGAAGAATCCCTCTCAAAAAGAATCTCAGTTTGAACCTGAAAGTAAAGCTATCAGCTCATTTCAATCGACTGAAAAGCGCGCGCCCGCGGCGACCTCTAAAAGTTCTGGATTTGATCCTCACGCTTTGAGCCAGCTCGTCGAACACCAGCCGAGCATAAAACAAATTAGTGAAAAAACTGCCTTGCCTGCAATTGATGCTGCTGAAGTGAAGTTTCAGATCAACGAGATTTTAGCTGCGGCTCAATCGAATGCGACTATTAGTCTCCGGCTGACCCAATCAGACTCAGTTCGAGTTGAATTAAAAAAACAAAAAACTGAAAATGGTTATCAGCATATTTTTGGGTATTTAGATGGTAAGCCAATTGCAGAAGTATCTTTAACCACCGATAGTAAATCCATCTTAGTTGGGATCATTCAGGCTCCGCCTGCCGCATATCAGATTGTCTACTCCGGTCATGACACGAGTTACGTTGTGAAAATTGATCAGAGTAAAGTCTTTCGATTTCAAGAGGCTGATCCAAAGTCAACTCAACCACCTGGAGGATTTAAGAGAAATTCTGCAGACAGCGCCTCAATATTTGAAAAAATAATTCATGATAAAATTGCTTATTTGAAGCCATTTGTATCAATTGCCGAAGCAGCCCAGGTAATTGTAAGTGGGGTTCGGGCCTTAAATGTCTATTTTTATTTTACCAATCAGTTCGTGAGTGCTGCTGGAGGTATGTCGGGTGCACAGGCAACTGTCGCAAACCAAATTGCGATTGCTAATAACTCTTTGGCAAACTCAGGAGCTCGCATCTCATTTGCAATTGTGGGTTCTGAGGCCACAGCTATTTATCCCGATAATTTTAATGGCTCTGGTGAGCTGAATTCGATTCTTAGTTCCTTAACCGCAAATAGATACGTTGATGCCAACATAAATTTTTTGCGTGCTAACCAGATAGATCTTGTTCAAGTTGTACGAGCTTATCAGGCCGCTGATGGGTGTGGCCTCGCATATCTTGGTGACAACACTTGGAATAACCCGCTGTTAAGCACAAATGGAGTCAGCGTCGTTGGGGCTATGTGCAACTTTAAGTACACAATAGCACATGAATTGGGTCACAATATTGGACTCGATCATGATTCGCAAAATGCTCACACTGGGCGTATCGCAAATCAATACAATTATGGTTATTTTGATGCCAGTGCAAAAACCCGAACCATCATGGCTTATGCGACTTATTGTGGAGGCGCTGACTATTATGATCCCGGTAATATTTACGGAGGTGGCTATACGACATGTCCAGTCCTTCAACAATATTCAACAGGGCAACCAATTAACGGAGTCATTGCGAATAACGCAAGAAAAGCAAATGAGATAGCTGATGCTCTATTTTCGAATCCGATTCCAATTATTTCCTCTTTAAATGGAATAACCTCTGCATTCTCGGCAAACACTCAAAGTATGTCGGTCACTCAAGGTTCTACACTCTATACAGCACTTACTCACAGTACAGGAACGAGCCTTCTTCAGGTGGGGGCTAGTTTGCCTTCAAACTATTTTCAAGTTTTTCGGCAGGGTACACCAATTATTAGCCAATACTTTACAAGTGATAATTACGTTATCAATTCAAATGACTTTCCGGTGATTTCGGCTCCAGGCACTTACGAAATTCGATATGGTAATCGCGTTCAATATCAAACGACCTCCATCAATATTACAAATATCGATACGCCTCTATCGATCGGGAGCATTTCGATTTCTCCAGCTGGAGGCAGCTACGCAGTCAATCAGGCACTTGCTTTCAGTATAGCACCAACGGGAAGCCCTGCTCCTGCTTGCTCGTGGGCGGTTGGCGGTGTTTCAAATGGAGTATCTGGATATTCAATGAATCAAGCATTTAGTTATTCTAATCCTATGACCGCCGTAACTGTTTCAGTTCAATGTGCTAGAAGCTCAGCTTATGGAAACGAAAACCTATCCGCGAGCATTGCTTTTAATATATTCAATCTCCCAACGATAGTGACTCAACCAGTTTCACAAAATGTCGGAAGCGCAACGAGTGCTAGTCTTTCTGTTGTCGCAAGTGGCGCGCAACTAAACTACCAATGGTATAAAAACGGAACGGCAATGAGCGGTGCTAATTTGGCGAGTCTAGTTTTAAGTGGCGCCGATTTTACTGGTACTTATAAAGTGAGAGTTTCAAATCCGGCGGGGTATGTCGAAAGTCAAGATGCGGTTATTTCAAATGCAACAATGCCAACCATCTCAGGAGTTCCAGCTAATCTTGACGTCAACGAAGGTCAAACTCTCAATTTAGCCGCAACTGTTTCAGGAAATCCGACACCGACATTACAATGGCTTTTTAATGGCGCGGTGGTTTCAACTCAATCCAGTTATTCAGTACCAAATGTGGCGCGGACTTTAGCAGGAGTTTACACGCTCAAAGCTACCAGTTCAATTGGATCAGCAACAGCAACTGTGGCAGTGCGAGTTTTGTATAAGCCAGCGATTAGTTCTCAACCGATCGCTGCAGTAACTTTGGCTAAAGGTCAGCCGCTGAATCTGAATCTAACAGCTAGCGGGATGCCGGCACCAACTTACGCTTGGTTTCGTGTCAGTGGCAGCGCATCTGCGGTTCAGTTAAGTAGTTCAAGTAATGCACTTTCGATAGCAAGTATTGATTGGATCGATTCAGGCACTTACTATTGTGTCGTCACAAATCAAGTTGGATCTGTCACTTCAGCCCAGACGCTTGTGACTGTGCCTGCAGCTAAAAATGAAATGACAGTAGGGCAATCGAGCGATGTTTTGATGAGTCCTGGCGGAATTAATCTGATGGGAATCGTTGATCTTGATCGGTCGGGAGGTTTTGATGAAACGCATCCTTAAAACCTACCGCTATCAAATCTCTCTTTTTGCCATTTCGTTATTTGTGATTTTTTCCTTTCAAGATTGCGGTAAATTTGAAACTCTTCCAGGCCAGGTCGCTCAGTTGAGTCAGAATAATATTTTATTTCAATTCAATGAAGATCCCAACTGCGAGACGACGTCGTCTTATTCGGCATGTGCTTTCGATAAATCTCCTTCGCTTTCTACAATTACTTTAAGTCAAATTCCTCTTGATATTGGTCTTCATTTTACGGACGTGAATATTACAAAAAGTTCAATTACAGCGGGAAACAGCTTTATTACAGATACTACGAAGCAAGTGGGGATTGTCAGTTCAAATGTTTTACGTCAGCCTGCGACTTCAGATAATCCGTATATGCTTCATAAAATTTCGGCTTTGTACTGGGAAAACAAAACTCAAGAGCTGCTTGGTCAGAGCGGAAATGCTAGTTTTACCAATCAAAAAATTAATTTTGTGGTGGATGCTCCTGCAACGGGATTCTCATTTTCTAAAAGCGCAATTTATTTGGGCAAGCGCAGTGATAGTAAATCTCTTGCTTTAGATGGTGGCGTTGTCGTGCATCTTTTAGGTGAGGCTTACGCTGCCTATGCAACGAATGGCCAGTTGATCAATCTTTCAAGTGACAATGGTCAACACGTGAACTGTAGGTACCTCAATAAAACTCTTTTAGATCGAGAGTGTTGTTCTTCATCTTTAGGCTGTTCAAAAGCGATTACGGCAGGGCTTTCAGACTATCTTGTGTCGCAGGTTTTTCCGACTTCGACTCAGCTTGGAGAATACGCAGCTCAAAATGCACTTGGAGCTCAGGTCTGCGGTTTATATCGTAATCCGAGTGCAAATGCGACTCTGACTGCTGCGCAAGCTTATGCGGGCTGCGCTTCGGTAGGTCAATCTGGACAAACTTACGCCATGGGAGTTTTATTTTCGTCCATTTGGTATGAAGTGAGTCTTTCGGCAAAAGCGAATCATCAAGATGTGAATAAAATTTATATTGCATTATTAAGTCGGCTCGAAGCGCAGGATACATTTTTGACCGTACTCACAAAGATTCAGCAAATAGATACTTCAGGGCAAATTTATAATCTTTTTAAAAATGAATATATCAAAAGAGGATTTCAAATTTAGTCTGGCATTGATTCTTTGTATTCTCTTAAGGGGTCTTTTTTGTCGATGACTTTCTCCCAATTCTCTTGAAGCCAACCAAAATCAACAGCGACGAGTGGAATCGGGAAGAGGCCATTAAAAGGTCCTAGGTGCCATTCAGCAATGCTATGCTGACTATTTCGATAAAACAGTAAGACGTTGCCGACGATTTTCTTTTTAGAAGCTATTCTGGCCTGATCATTGTGCTCCGTTAACTCAAATTCAAAAGAGAGATCGACATTGGTAATATGACGTCCGCGGACATAGCGTTTGAAATCGAATGTGCAGGTCTCTTTCAGCACACTGAGTATAAAGACTTTCAAATGAGATTCGGTGGACGAAATAGTTGTTTGTCGCCAGTCACAATGTCCGTCATCTTTTAGGATGAGTCTCGCATTTACAATTCCTTCGATGCTATGATGAGCTAAAATCCCCGGATAAAAAAGAGCCTGTTCGACATTGGCATAAACACGATTCATGAGTCCGAGGTCTTCGAGTCGACTAAAGTGAGCAGACCCCTCACCCCAAGGGGCACTAGGATCATCGTTCGTAGTTTCATTAAAAGAGAATGCAGAGGTGTCTTTTTTTGTAACTTCTTTGGGAGGCAGAATAGGCCAATCGGATTTAAATTGTTTAAGAGAAATTTTTGAATGAGAGATCTTTTTAGATGCCGATGTGCCGCGCCTTGTTTGGTTATTCACTTTTTGCGGAAACTCCTCCTTAGTTGGTTGCGAAAGCTCGACAAGGATTGATTTTTTCTCTTGGGTCTTTGGTATTTTAAAAAGTTTTACCGCAAAGAAAAGCGAGAGATGAATGGCAAAAGATAAGCTTAAGTAAAAAACTCTTTTAGATGAGAACGGGTGAGCTGTGTTCATGACGAAGCCTCAACGCGAACAGAATGACACCAGTAATAGGACTGTGGCAACAGCCTGCAGTTATATCGGTAAATGCAACAGGCATCAGAGGTCTGTGAATCGACCTCTTAAAAAAAATGTGTAATTACAGATGCTTACAAATATTAAAAGCCGCATCTTAAATCTGTTATCTTAAATTTGGCACTCACAATCGCGCTCTCAATCCCAGAATAATTCACATCTGTTTGTTTGCCACTTATCAGATCAACTGCATTTACTTTCGCTTTAATAGCACCATAAATTGTTTGGTATTTTTCGACGCAGTTACGATTATCGGCTGGTTCCGCAAAATAGCAGGCGGCGCGAAGAGTTTCGACTTGAGCATCTATGGATGTTACAGACACACCGAG
>JAYUEB010000074.1:0-7539 GCA_043739525.1 Bdellovibrionales bacterium | reverse complement strand
CTTAAATTTTTCGCAAAAAATGCTCGAATAATTTAGGACAAAATACTTTCGGCCGAAAAATTTAGATGACGCGACTCTGATGAAATATCCGGGTTAGGCAACAAGCCTTGACGAGCCGCGATGAATCAGGTCTCTCGAGGGCCTTCGCAACTCAAAAAGCGAACATTCTAGCTCTCATAAAGAAGTTGAGGTTGGATGCGCGCAAGTCTTATCGAATCATCGAACCAAAAATTGTCAAGCCATCCAAAGCTGAACCTATGTCGTCTGAAGATGAACTCGTCAATCAGGCAATACTAAAGCGGGCAGATTTAAAGGCGAGTGAACACTCACTGACGGCTTCAAGACAAGATATACAAGTTGCGGATGCGGGTCGTTTGCCTAAAATCGACTTTGCACTTTCTGCACTTGATGCCGGCCGTCTTTTGACTTCTCACTCTTCAGCCGGGATCGACCTCATGCCGTCATCTCAGCAATCTCTGGCATCACAACTTGGACGTCAGATTGAGTACACACTTGGTTTCACATTGACTTGGAATTTGTTTGATAGAGATCTCACCAAATCAAATGTCGAGCGAGCTAGAGTGCTTGCTAAGAACAAGCAGTTAGATACAGATGATGTTCGAAACCAAATCGTTATAGAAGTGAAACAAGCATACATCGAATATATCAGCGCAAAGGATCAACTTCGCGCTAACGAGGATGGACTGGTCGCCGCCGAAAAGGCTTTTCAGGCGGTGAAGGGAAAATACGATGCCGGCAGCGCAAAATTTATCGATTTGGCAGATGCTCAAGCGACCCTTGTGCAGGCCGAGTCGGCGCAAGCCCAAAGCCTTTTTCAGGTCGAACTCCAGAAGAGAGTTTTAATGACCGTCACAGGTCAGACAAATTGAAGACTTTGCTACTTTTGGTCTTTAATGCGAGCCCGCACGTTGACTGAAAGACCGGAAATGAGCAGGTTCTCGTTTCCCGCAATTGATTCAGGAACAAATTCTATTTTGACTGGAATCCTCTGTACGATTTTGGTGAAATTTCCAGTGGCGTTTTCGGAAGGAATGAGCGCAAAGGAGGAGCCGCTTCCAGGAGAAATACTTTGAACGACTCCGTTAAAAATTTTATTCTCGATCGCATCAATTTCAATTTCTACGGGTTGGCCAACATAGATGTTTTTAATCTGAGTTTCCTTAAAATTTGCCATTACCCACTTTTCCTCGGATTGGGTGAGCGTCGTGATGGATTGATTTGGTCTCACAACCATTCCTACTTCTATAAGCCGTTTGCTGACCACGCCTGAAGTGGGAGCACGAATCTGCGTATATTCGAGATTCAGTTTTGCCTGATCGAGTTGTGCTTCAATCGACCACACTTTCGCCATAGCTGATTGATATTTGGCTTCGGCTGCATCGTGGGCTAGCTCAGAGGAATTAAGGGCCTCTCGAAGTTGAACCTGATTGGCACGTCGTCGCCCATCTAGACTTTTAAATTTTGCTTCAGCCGCGTCTTTTGCGCGTTGAGCAGCAATTTCTGTTTCCTTTAATTGAACTCGTAGGGCGCCGACTTTTCCGAGATTATTTTCGTAATTTGTTTTGGCGGTGTCATACTCCACATCCGAAATAAGATTCTTGCTTTTCAATTCGGTCACTCTTCGAAGAGTTTGGTGGGCATCGTTGAGAAGGGCCAAGCCGGACTCAAGTTCTCGATGGCGTCGCTGAACGATCGTGTCGAACTCTCCGCGATCGAGGTCGCTCTTAGCTTCAGATAGTAAGGCAACGTCTGACTCTATCTCGTTTTTTCGTCTTTTGACAATATTGTCGAATTCTCCGCGTTCGAATTCACGTCTAGCCGACTTAAAAACTGCGTTTGCCGCCACTAAATCCGCTTCCATTTGTTTGACGGTATTAGCTAACTCGCGTTGGTCAAGTTGTACAAGCAGATCCCCTTTTTTAACGCTCGCGTGATCGTCAAACAAAACTTGAGTCGCAACTCCACCGACCTTAGAAGAAATAGTGACGACGTGCCCATCGATGTTGGCGTCATCGGTGCTTTCGTACATCAATAAATGGTCAATTCCGCTCTTAAATGGCCCATAAAAAATAAGTGCTAAACCTAAAATAAGAAAGACAGGAAGAAATTTCTTAATAAAATTGAGATCATCGTATTGAGGTGACGGATTGGGAGTCGAGAGATCATGCGTGGGTGGCGCATTCGTCGAATTCTCAGAGTCTGAAATTTTAGGTTCGCCCATTGTCCTTTTTCGCTTTCCCGGATCAACTCTTCCATTGGTAACTTTGCTCAAAACCCTACCTGTCATTATCGGTAATCAAATCCGAATTCTTGAAATTTTGCCTCTAGAATGAGGCTCCAGGACTATTGGCTTGGTTTACGATTTTAAGCTTCTTTGCGAGCAATAAAGTAAGCGCGAGTATATTGAATTCCAGAAATAATGCTTAAAACGGCACTGATCCAAAGAAGTGTGACACCCATGTGATGAGTCGGAAATCCAAAAATGGGATTGTGAATGAGTAGGGCGGGGATTCCGACCATCTGAACTCCGGTTTTCCACTTGCCAGTATTTTTAGCAGAAATGACAACTCCATCCGCCGCAGCAACCGACCGAATTCCACCGATAAAAATATCTCTCAATAATATAATTATCACCATGACGGGATCGACGCGTCCAATTGGCAAAAGCATGATGAGCACGCTCGACACCAAAACTTTATCGGCGATTGGATCCATGAATTTACCCATAGTGCTTTCAGCTTGATATTTTCGTGCAAGGGCGCCATCAAACCAATCCGTGATACTCGCGATTGTAAATACGATGGCGGCAGACCAACCATTCCAAGTTGTAGGGGGAAAGCTTAAGATGACAACTAGAATCGGGCTCATCGCAATACGCGCCCACGTCAGCCACATTGGCAATTTCTTTTTCCATTTCGGAATGACGAGAGGACTTTCTGCTTGGACCATGATCATACTTAATCTAGACTCAAGCGATGCTGTCAAGCAAGAAGGCCTTATCCGAATCCAAAGCGTCACACAATCTCTTTCGCTCGCTCGTCTTCTTCGTCGTGCTTGTTCACTTGTTTTTTTCAAGCTTTGGCGTTGCGGATTCGAGAAGCTTTGCTCAATTTCCACCGCCCCCATTTAAGTTTGTTCGTGAAAAAAGAGCTTTGAAGTTATTGCTACCCGAAGAGCCCGCCGTACATGAAATTCCATTTTGGAGAAGTAAGAAAGCCGTTCATCGTAAGATGCTTGAAGACCGCTATATTGCGGTTTCAGTCAGTCAGTCGACGTTGCCAAATAAAATGAGTGCGTTTGATGTGAGGGGTGCTGGAGTTGTTCACGCCCCACGTGAATCTGCTTTTAAAACTTCTCTCGAATTTGACAAGTTAACTGAAGTTTCGTCAAATTTTAAAAGCGTTTTTTACGATGAGAAGAATGGTCAACTCTTTTTGGTGGTTCAAGCACTTGGCTTTGAAACCCGTATGATTTTAGCGATCGATCGAGTCATTGAAAAAAAGCGAAGTGAAATTCAGTTTGAAGTCGTGTGGGGCGAACTGAAGGGGATGACGGGTGCTATTGGCTTTGAAAACGTCGGCGATGAAAGTTGTGAGGTTTCGATTTTATCTCATTATCAGGCTGAAAAATTTCCGTTACCAAAAATTTTTATTGGTTTTGCATTTGAGCTGGTCACTCAAAAGATCGCAGAAAAAATGCGAAGTTTTATTGAGGCCCATAAATAGAGCCGTATCTTTACTTTGCTTTCATTTTACGGGCAGCTGAGCCACCACGTTTGTCGTGAAACTCTAAACCGATGGTTTTTAGCTTCGCTTCGTCGATATCGATAAATCGAGACATTTCACGAAAGTCATCGGGTCTTTGCCAGACTGACAATTTCGGAAAATCAATTGTTGCCAGAGGCACAACCTCACCAAACTTCTTCTCAAATTTAATCAGTTCTTGAGCTGCACCATGCGGAAGTGAGTGATCAAAAATTTCGCGAAGATGTTGCTTCCAATTTGAAAGTGCAAGTTTCATCATTTTCTGATCTTTCAATTCAAGGGCATGCTCACAAACGCGAGACATATAAAGATTCACGGCTTTCGCAGAAGATTGGGGTTTGCCAGCAGAAAGTGAGTGAAGGTAAGCGCAAGCAAAGTCATAAACTAACATATCGTGAACCGAGGTTTGAGCATTTTCAAGACCTGAAATTCCAACTGCAAAAATGGAATTTGCACTGTGCTTTACCCAAATCGTGATCGCCCGTTCAAAATTTTGAGATTTGATTGAAGCCAAGAGAAGACCTAGAACCGATTTTGAAACGATGTAGGTATCCATCTTTTTCGATTTCTGAAGAAGCGATAAAATTTCGCCGTATTTTTTCTCAGCTTCTTTATAAAATCCGCTAGTAAAAAGTTTGTTGGCTTCGTTGCCGATTCCGCAGAGCTTTTCGACCAATGCATCCATGTAGGGCTCCTCAAAATATCCTTAGGGTTGACACAAACTTGTCGGCGTTCCATTTTAAAACATAGAGTCCAGACGATGATTCTGGGAAGATTGGTGCTTGGGCTTTTGGCCAAAAAAAACGGGAAAGATTACTCTTTCCCGCCGATGTGCTTAGACCTAGTCCGATCTCTTAGGCCAGTGGTCGTTAACACGTCTTAAACCTCTGCTACAGAGGTATTCTCACTAATAAATAACTAGGAGATAACCTCCGTAGCGTTGGTACTATGACTTTTAATCATGGGCACCACCTCCTTTCGGGCTCGAGAGAGCCAATCTCAGTTTGAAGGATCCCAAATCAAAAATCCAATAAATTAAAATTAGAGAATCCATCAGCTAACATTCTAGGCGGGCAGCTGCAGCCGTAGCGGTTCCCAGTTTCAGTGGCTGAATCAGGTATCGGTCTGCCTGGCCCTGAGCCCAGAAAATTTCGCAAATCAGCGGTCTGGGTCTGGCAAACCGATACCTGATATCAGCTACCGAAACTGGGAACCGCTACGGCTGCAGCTGCCTGAAATTAGTTCCATCTTTTCGCTAAACTTGACCATGGCCTCAGTGTTGCCTATAACCTATCCCGTTCAAGGAGAGCTTTTATGCGTATCAATCTCAACGAAATTCCGGCTGAAGGCCAAACTTACGAGTTTACTCGCAAAACCGGCGAGCTCAATGACATCCTAACTGACTTGTTAGCTAAAAATCCTTACGACGTGAAGCTTTTCATTAAGCCAATGGGTAATGCTTTTGAAATGAACGGCCATATTGAATCGCACAAAGAGGGACTTTGCTCAAAATGTGGTAGCGATATGCAGCTTCCGCTTGTTCAAGATGTGAAAGAAATTTTGATCGAAGAGCCAAAAGAATATCGTAAAGATCAGGCAGTTCATGGTAACGGAGCCGTTAACTTTTTAGGTGATGGTCCAAGTGTTGTTCACTATCGTGGATCTTATTTTAATGTCGATGATTATATTCATGAAGCTTTTGCTTTGGCTGAACCTTTTTATCCTGAGTGCGGCGAAAACGACTGCAAAAACTTAAAAGAAGTTGAGGCAAGACTTCGCGAGTTAGAAGCCAAAGCAAACCTCGAAAAACCTGTCGGACATCCGGCGTTTTCAGTTCTTGAAAAGTTAAAGAGCAAAAACTAAAAGTGGCGGAATTTTCTCGCTACGACATTCGAGTGGCATACCACCACACCGATGCGATGGGTGTCGTCCATCACTCTAACCATGTAAAGTATTTTGAAGACGCCCGAATCGACTATCTACGCCAAAAAAATATGATGTGGCATAATCGTGAGCACGATCCATTGGTTTTTGCCGTGGGCGCGTTGACAGTGAAGTACTTAAAAACAGCAAAATTTGATGACGAGCTGCAGGTATGGACCCAAGGTCGAAGCGAAGGTGCTCGCGTTCATTTTCAATATGCGATTTTTTCAAAATCTCTCAAATCTTTTATTGCACTTGGTACGAGTGAGCTCATAGCATTGGGCGGAGATTTGAAACCAAGACGAATCCCAAAAGATTTAATTGAAGCCTTTAAGGCTCAAGCATGGGATGAGGTTTGGCCTCCTGCTCTTTTGTAAACACCCATTTTGTAAAGAGGAATTATGGATCGCAATTTAGCTCTCGAATTCGTACGTATCACCGAAGCCGCAGCTCTTGCGAGTTCCAAATTTATGGGACGCGGAGATGAAAAGGCAGCCGACCAAGCGGCGGTCGATGCGATGAGAAAAGCCTTCAACTCCGTTCGCATCAACGGAACAGTTGTCATCGGCGAAGGCGAGCGCGACGAAGCTCCCATGCTTTACATTGGTGAAAAAGTAGGCCTCGGCTCCAGTAGCGACCCACATGTCGACATCGCTTTGGATCCACTTGAGGGTACGACGATTTGTGCAACGGGTGGCGTCGGAGCGATCTCAGTCATCGCGATTGCTGAAAGCGGACATTTTCTTCATGCTCCGGATACTTATATGCAGAAAATTGCCGTTGGCCCCAAAGCAAAAGGCGTCATCGATATTGATGCTCCCGTCGAGGACAATGTTCGAAAAGTCGCAAAAGCTCTCGGAAAAGATCTTGGCGAGCTCACGGTTGTTATTTTGGATCGGCCAAGGCATGTCGAGCTTATTTCAAAAGTGCGTACTCTTGGTGCCCGCATCCAATTAATCGGGGACGGGGATGTTTCGGCCGGTGTTGCAACAGCATGGGGCGATTCGGGAATCGATCTTTTGATGGGAGTCGGTGGTGCGCCAGAAGGCGTGATCACAGCTGCCGCAATGAAATGCATGGACGGGGACTTTCAAGGACGCCTTATTTTCAGAAGAGATGACGAGAAAGAACGGGCAAACCGTATGGGAATTGTCGATCTCGACAAAGCTTACCAGAGGGATGAACTTGCTCGCGGCCACGTCATGTTTTGTGCAACCGGCATTACCAGCGGTCCACTGCTCAAAGGAGTGCGCTTTTTGCCAGGCAGACTTGCGACGACCCATTCAGTTGTCATGCGTTCACGCACCGGCACGGTTCGAACGATTGAAGCTGAGCATTCCTTGGATCGCAAGCCTTTTGAAATGCATGGAGTCCTTTAATCTTATATGGCAAGTCATCAATTTCAGTGCTTTCATTGCGGTAACGTCAACGCCTTTGTAGCTCCTCTCGGGCGCCGCGAGGAGTGCACGAAGTGCCATAGTGATGCTCATGTTTGTAAAAACTGTGAGCATTACGATCCGAAAGTTTACAACGAATGCCGCGAAACTCAGGCTGACTTTATCCAGGAAAAAGAGCGTGCCAACTTTTGCGACTACTTTCAGGTGCGGGGCGATTTAACATCTTCCAAAAATCCATCCCAGGATCTTCTGTCTGCCGCAGAAGCACTCTTTAAAACCAAGCCAAAAGCTTAAAATAATTTGCACTTTTCTAAATTTAGCTAATAATCAGGTAATTCGGACTTAAAGTTTTTGAGAGAAACTAAAAAAAGGGGTTGCTGTGCCGGGAGCTAATCACACTGAGATTTTTGCCTGCTCGATTGAACAGCTCTATG
>JAYUEB010000073.1:0-7542 GCA_043739525.1 Bdellovibrionales bacterium | reverse complement strand
TTTCTCAGAATGCGTTTTCCAAAAAATAGAAATTTAGCGATTTTCATGAAAATCCTCCATTATAAGCCTCGATGAGACTTTTCTTTTAGGGGTAGTTTCAAGTTGTGTACCAGTCGCATCCGGATTCTGAACGATCGCAAAGTACGCGCCGTCATAATGGACTAAGCTGGGAGATTGCTGTTCGTTCACGAGAACAGCGAACTGACTTGGATTTAAAGGCGCGCGAATAATTTTAATGTGTTCAGCTACCTTTTTGCTGTGACCTGGGTGTTTAAGGTCGGGAACAAATAAGTCGACGACTCCGCGAGCTCCAATTATCGAGTCGAGAGCCTCCGCATTGCTGAGTTGAATGGGTACAAGAACAAATCCAGCTGGAATAAATGTGTCGACACTCTTCATAGGTTCGCTGGCGACTAAAGCTTTTGACTGATGATTTTGCTCCCAAATAAATGCGGCAAGGCCGATGACCAAAACAACAAGAATCATGCTTTGTCGTGAGCGATTCGTATCGTTTATTCGCGTTTTTCTGCTGAGTTGCCGGACCAGTCTAAAATTAAGGAGTTTGTAGAAACACTCTTTGGATACTCGAATTAGATTTTGAATCATCGGCCCAACTCCCGGGTCATTAAAAATTCTTGTGAATTTCTTTCGAAAACTTGAAATCCTTGTAAAACGGAAAGAATTGCTCCTAGTAAGAAAAGGCTGACGAGTACGAGTTCAATAATTGCTTGGCCTTGATTGCTAGAGATTGAGCCCGATTTTTTTCGACGAGACTGGCTTGCCATTGTGAATCCTTTTTTTGAACGTTGCTTGAGCAACTTAATTTTAAGCTTAGGTTTTGAACTTGAATCTCGTGTGTATTGAGATATCGGGTGAGCCACTCCGGCAAGAAATGGCTGACTTGTACCGACCACTGAATTTGTGAAAGCATCAGATCAGCAAAATCCTCTTTCGGATTGTAGTCCGGTGTCAGGTTGAATTTGGGCTCAGCTTGTACTGCAAGAGTAGGGACATTGATAAGATCGCTTTGAACAGTATGAGAATAGCCAAGCGATGAATTTAATTTCTTCTGAGTCTGAACTAAAGATTTTCTCATCTCAAAATTTGCGAGATATATGAGATTGAGTTGGGCCGCGTGAAACAGAGCGCGAACTTCTTGAACACTCATTTCGTTGACTACGCCGTAAAATGGAATAGCGAGACTCATCTTCGAAACCGTGTTGGCGTTACGAAGAAGTCGTGCCGCGGGATTCAAGTTCCTCAACTGATTCATGCGTTGTAATATTTGAGTTTCGGCTTCGAGCAGGCCTTCACGACATATAAGATTGGTTTTTTCAGTTATGCGAATACTCATGGCGCCGACAAATGCGACAGCCGCTCCGCTTAAAATGAGAGGCAAGAGAATGAGCATGAGAGTTGTTGCAGAGCCTCGGTCGTTCACTTTAAGAATCTCTTTTCTGAAATGGGGAGAGAAAGCTCTTGGCGTTCGCTGATACGAAAATGTGATTTGTGGGTGAGGTCATCTTTCATGCCGAAACTCCAGCGCGAGCGAATCACTAAGCGGTCCGAAAAGATAAAAAATTCATCAATCATCAGTCGACCAAAGGGTAAAGCGGAATGCATATTTTTGATAAACTCGTTTTGGCAGTGAACAGGTTCTTTTTGACTCGCAATACAGATGAGAGCTTCATGAGAAAAATATTTGAGCCAGAGTTTCGAGAATCCGACATAAAGCGCGGACAGGCTGCCCATCAAAAAAATCGAAATGGCAATAATCGCCACGAGTGACTCGATGAGCGCCTGTCCGCGCTGAGAAAATTTTTCAAAAAATTTCATCTGAACTTCTCTGAATTTTTATGGCGAATTTTTTAGCGAGCGTCGCCAGAGTTTTCAAAAAAATTTCCGAGATCACTTTTTTGATAGAGACTTGGGTCGACATTTGTCGGCCCGAGTTTTTGAGTTTTTCCTTGAAGCGAGCTCGTGATACTTCCGAATTTCGCTTTCACTGTTTGTCCCATTAGCGAAATAATTCCGATGGTTGAGACTGCCATGATTGAAACTATGATCAAATACTCTATTAGACCTTGGCCGGCAGAATTTAAAATATATTTTGGTTTCATGAAGCTCTCCTTTTGAATTTTTCAAGACAGTTTTCAAAGGGAGATATTGCAAATTGAAATGTGAAATGAGGTCGAAGAAAATCAATTTCTGTTTTGGAACAGGAACGAAATTCGGACTTGGTCCGAACTTAAGCTTTCGTTTTTTTGCTTTTTTTAGTAGCATCATCCTTGTCGAGCTTGCGTCGATAAATGATGCGATCGAGAATTTCAGCACCTTCAGATCTGAGGTCGTTTTCAAAAATGAAACGATAAAAACCTTCGATTTCTGGGCTTTGACGAAACTTCTTGATTGAGGTCGGTAGACTGTCAGACTGTACGAAATCGATTGAACTTCCGTCTTTTGACAACTTTACTTTATCGGGCTTTTTCACATGGCACCTCTTAGAACTATGGTTATAGGGATGAGAGGAGTTGACGTCAACGCCTTTTCAATCGGCTTTTAGATACTGTATAGGTACAAGGGGACCCGCGAATGCTCATTCTGGATGGAAAACAAGTCGCTCAAACCCGCTTTGAAACTTTGCGAAACAAAATTTCAAATTTTAAGTCCAAACACTCGATTATTCCGGGCCTTGCGGTCGTTTTAGTTGGAGAAGACCCGGCGAGCCAGGTCTACGTCCGCAATAAGACAAAGACCTCAAAAGATCTTGGAATGAACTCTTGGCAGATCAATTTACCTCACGATATTACCCAGGAAGAACTTGAGGCTAAAGTCGAAGAGCTCAACGCCGATAAAAGCGTTCATGCGCTTTTGGTGCAGCTCCCACTGCCGAAACACATCAACGAAGTGAAGATTTTAGATAAAATTTCAGCACTCAAAGATGTCGACGGCCTGCATGTCGAAAATCAAGGTTTACTTTGGGCGGGGCGCCCCCGAACCATTTCTTGTACCCCTCATGGAGTCATGAAAATTCTTGAACACTATCAAATCGACGTCGCTGGCAAGCGCGCGGTTGTCGTTGGTCGTAGTCAAATCGTTGGTAAACCCATGGCGAGCCTCCTTTTGGCCGCCAATGCGACGGTGAGCATTTGCCACTCCAAAACTTTGGACCTCAAGGCTTATACCCGAGAGGCTGATATTGTGGTCGCAGCAGCTGGAATTCCACGCTTTTTGGGCAAAGAATATTTTGCAGAAGGCTCGGTTGTCGTCGACGTGGGCATTCATCGTCCAACGACAGGGGAATTTGCGAATAAGCTCTGTGGAGATGTCCGATTTGAGGAATTAAAGGATTGGGTAAGTGCAGCAACGCCAGTTCCAGGCGGAGTCGGCCCAATGACCATTCAGATGCTCATGGAAAATACTTTTTTACTCGCCGGACTCAGTATTTAAACTCGACAGGCTTGACTTGAAGGTGGCTAAAAAGCGAAAGTATCGCTTTCATTCCACGGAGAGCCTTTGGATACAAGCCACTTAAAAAGCACACCACTAAAAGCCGAACACGAGGCCCTAGGCGCTCGGATGGTCGATTTTGCCGGCTGGTTTATGCCCGTTCAATATGAAGGCGTCAAAGAAGAGCATTTGGCCGTACGCAAAGCTGTTGGACTCTTTGATGTTTCTCACATGGGCGAGATTCGAGTAAAGGGGCCAAAATCTCTTGAAACTTTGCAGTGGTGTACAACCAACGATGTTTCAATTCTTAAAAAAAATCAGGCGCAATATTCTTTATTTCCAAATCCAACTGGCGGAATTGTCGATGATCTTATCGTTTATTGTGTCGAACCAGGCCAAGAATATTTGTTGTGCGTGAATGCTTCAAACGCGGATAAAGATTTTGCATACCTTCAAAAAAATAATCGTGGTGCCGAGCTCGTTAATGAGAGTGCACAATGGGGACAGATTGCAGTTCAAGGTCCATCTGCGATGGCTCTATTAGAAAAAATATTTGGTGTTTCTGTTAAAGAAATTCCAACTTTTGAATTTCGTGAAATGCCTTTTGCGGGCGTGAAAACTTTGGTCGCTCGCACGGGATATACAGGCGAAGATGGCTGCGAAATTTTTGTTCCATCTGCAAAAACTGCTGAGCTTTGGAAAACGCTTTTGCAAAAAGGCCAAGATCTCGGAGTGAAGGCAATTGGCTTGGGTGCGAGAGATACCCTTCGCACTGAGATGAAATATTCTCTGTACGGAAATGAAATCGATGACGACAGCAGCCCGTATTCAGCAGGCCTTGCTTGGGTTGTAAAGCCTTCAGCAAAAGACTTTTTGGGTAAAGCTCAGATGCTTGCGAAAAAAGAGACGGGTCTCAAGTCAAAATTGATTGGCTTTGAAATGCTTGAGCGTGGAATTCCACGTCATGGATATTCCATTCTTGCTCCAGATACAAAAGAGAAAATTGGAGTTGTAACGAGCGGAACTTTTTCTCCGTCATTGAACGAATCTGTCGGAATCGCCTACATTCGGAGTGATCTCGCAACTGTAGGTTCTGAATTTTTAGTTGAAGTGCGGGAGCGTGGAGTGAAGGCACGTGTGATTGCCACTCCCTTTGTTAAAAATACGAGTTTAAAAAAATAGCCCGATAAAATAGGAGACTTTTTATGTCAAATTATCAACTTCCGGAAGATTACTACTACACAAAAGAGCACGAGTGGGCACAAGTCGACGAGAATATCGTTACGATTGGCATTACTCAGTTCGCACAAGAACAGCTGGGTGAAGTTGTTTACGTTGAACTTCCAGAAGAGGGAGCGAAAGTAAATCAAGGCGAAACCTTCGGCGTTGTTGAGAGCGTGAAGGCTGCCAGTGATCTCTATTCGCCAGTTTCGGGAACAGTGATCGAGGTCAATACGGCCTTGATGGATGACCCAAGCGGCCTCAATGATGATCCAATGAACGAAGGTTGGATGATGAAAATTGAGATGGATACCGAAAAAGAACTCGCAAATTTGATGCGTGTTCCAGATTATAAGAAATTGATTGCGAAGTAAGCCTCTTTGGTTTACTTCAGTTGTCTGACAAAGTTAACAATGCCCAGATGGTGGAATTGGTATACACGCTGGTCTTAGAAGCCAGTGCCGAAAGGCTTGCAGGTTCAAGTCCTGTTCTGGGTACCACTCTTTTTTTCGTTTCGAAGATTTTTTGTTTCCGACAATTATTGATACTGCGGAACCGCGGCTTCGCGGGGACCGCTCATCCGCATCACTGCGTTCGGCTATCATGCTCTTTGAGCATTGTCGCCGAACTCCGTTCTACGCTAATCATCAAAACGCGCCACTGGCGCCTTTTGCTGCTTAACGTGGTTCAAGTCCTGTTCTGGGTACCAAAAAAAATCCGCGAACGAAAGTTCAGCGGATTTTTTTTGGCACCCAGAACAGGACTTGAAGGGAGAAAATCGTGCAACCGGGGTTTATCACTAGAGAGTGGGCATTTTTTTTTAACTCCTATTTCCCTTAGCAGAATTTCATTTTGAGGCGTAACTGGGACATTCTCTAGTCTCGAATATTTGAGGTGAGGGCGAACAACTCTTTTTTCTGACTATATTTTTAACATCTGGTTAAGCTCTTAAAGTGATTTACTATTTGGACAGTTTCTGAAGCCTTTTCGCTAAGGGCCTTTCTTTGTTTACTATGATCGCTATAATTTTAAGTTTTCAAAATTGCAGTCCTACGGGTGCGGGCGCGCCTGCTTCTATTCACAGCGGTCAGTCTATTGATCAAATTGGCTCCGGCCCCGTAGACAGCAGTGGAACCATCGCCAGCAACGGAAGTGTTAGCGGCCCGACTCACGAGTCTACAGCGCCGGAAACTATTCCTCCAAATGTCGGCGGAACAGGTGACTTGGTCGTACTATGCGCAGATCGTTGATTCACAAGCGCTCACACCTCTGGGGCTCACAGGCGGATTTGTCACTTATTCATCAGACGTTACCGGAATTCTGACAGATGCCAAAATTAGCCTTATAAATGCCAACAAGGGGACATTTAGTTTTCAGGCAGACACTTTTAATCTGAAGGCGAATGAGATGGGCGGAAATTTCTACGCAGAAAAACAATAGAGCCCCGCATTGAGCTTGATTTTGATGAGATAATTATTTTTTTTGAACGGGTCAAAATGGAAAAAATAAAAGGTCGAACTGATGGAGCCGATATTTTTTGTTCACCGGTCTCGCTTCAAAATTTCAATATTAATGTCCGTGTAATTTCTTGCACTTTTTTGATTAATTATTTGAACAGCTCACGCCTGACTTAACGAGAGCATTTTTTGGCGCGAATCAAGTGTTATGGGGTGCGCGAAAGAAGTCTTAATAAAAAGCTTTTCCTTTTTGGAGCGCGAGAACCATTTATAAGATTGGTATCGTGCCCTCGTGCCCGCAAAAGGCTTTGGATTCGTTTGAGGGTCTGAAGGAAGTTTTCTTCAGGGCAAAAAATCTCGAGGGTCGCCGAATCGTGATAGGGAATAGGGCCGCCAATTCGGTACCAACAGGCTCCCCAGATTTGGACGCGAACTTTGCCGTTTGCGCTTGCGGTGAGAGTTTCAAAAATATCATCTGAAAGTTTCAACTTGAACGACGCATCGTCAAGATCGTGGAACGTCTCGCTTTCGCGCCAAAAACACACTTCGATGTCCAGGCCTTCGCAAAGCTGGGTGCTAATTTCCAAAATCAAATCTGTATCAATCCTAAATGAGCCGTCAACACTCGGATCAAAAGTACTGGTGATCAAACCGATCCTACGACACGGCGGAGGCAAATTCAAGTTTGCAGGCCATTGATCGACAGGAAGAAATCCATCGACGATTGTAACGGAAGAGTTTTGCTTCACCCTCTCGACTTTGCAATGGCCATAGTTAATCGGTCAAGAAAGTAATAATCAAAGTAGATGAACAAAACGGTGGCAAAGCTATGAAACCATTTTCAGAAATTACTTTCAAGGTACAGTCGGATTCAGGAACTCTTGCCGTCGTAAAATGTTTTGCATTTAGATCTAAGACCATGACCGAAGCGGATGTTCTCAAGGCTCTAAGTAGATCAGGCGGACTTACATCAATCATAACTTCTTCAAAATTTTAATTAAGTGAGGTTACACATACACAAGCATTGACCCTAGATTAATTGATTGGGTCAATTTGCATCTATGCACCCCTCGGTGAATATTGAATGATTTTGGTCGATGCCTTGTTTTTTTTGAGCGAGTTTTACTGATTTTCCGATTGGCTAAAAACAAGTGTTTCGCGCAGGGTGCTGCGGCAAATTTTCATGTGAAAAATTTTATCTTCAGAACAATTCAGAGCGGTTATGAAGTTCCCAATAGTCGCGTGCCCTCCGGAAAAAATTCGAATAAATAAAAATTTGTTAATTAAGTCTGCGCTCCTTGAAGCAGGTTTTGGTCGCGATATTAATGAGGCACTAGACAGCTTCCGCCGAACCCGCCGTCTCCAGAATCCTGCGCATTAGAAATGGAAGAAATAAAAATTAAAAATGTTAAAA
>JAYUEB010000072.1:0-2506 GCA_043739525.1 Bdellovibrionales bacterium | reverse complement strand
GCGATCGCCTACGGAGATGCTTTGCTCAGCCAAATCCAAGGTAATCTCCTTTTCGCACGGGTTGATCTGGTCGAAACCAAGGTAGGTCCTAAACTTATTGAACTCGAACTGACAGACCCAATGCTCTATCTTGCCGCTTCGGAAGGTTCTGCGAAACAATTTGCTAGTGCGATCTTAGATGTACAACTAAAGCTTTGACTGAGCAAGCATACGATCCACCGGCTTACTCAACTGATTCAGAATAAATTGCGGTGCAATTCGATTCATAAATTTAAGCTGATTGCTTTGTCCAGGTCGAATTTCAAAGTGGTCATTTCGCATTCCTTTGACGGCGACGGTCACCATATCCTCAACTTTCATAATCGAGACACCCTTCATATCTTCGGGATTCGACGTATCGAGGAGTTCTGTTTGGGTGGCCGGTGGAGCCAATTCAAAAACTTTAATCGATGTTTTTTTAAGTTGGACTCTCAACGATAATGTAAAAGAATGGAGACCCGCTTTGGTTGCGCAGTAGATCGGAGCCGTCGGGAGCGGAACAAATGCGAGACCCGAGGACACGTTCATGATCGCTGCATTTTCTTTCTTTTTTAAGTGCGGCAGAAACTGCTTAATCATGCGGATCGGACCATTCAGATTGGTTTCAATTTCTTGAGTGATCGCATCGAGCTTGGGCTCACTGTCGTGAATATTAATTGTATGCATGATGCCAGCATTGTTGATGAGAATATTCAGTTCCGGAAACTCATTAGTAATTCTGTCGAACAGCACCGGAATTGCCTTCGGATCACTCACGTCACTCTGGTAGATGTGAACTTTTGGAATCTGATTCTTGGCCCGCTCGAGCTTCGCCATGTCCCTTCCCGTGATCAGCACCGTATTGCCCAATTGGATTAATTGCTTTGCCAGCTCAAATCCGATGCCGCTTGCCCCACCTGTAATCAGAATTGTCTCTCTTGTTAGCTTCAAGCAAACCTCCACAATATTAAGTTATGCTTAAGTCTGCGCTAATAATTATGATTATTATAGCGAATTCGCAAAAAAGATCTCATTGTCCTTTTCAAAAAATTTGATGAAACTAGTACATGCGCGTCTGATTTTTCGATGATCTCCTATTAGCTTACTCGTGAGGTTTTATGAAGTCTTGTTATGGTTTTTTGGTCATTTTGATTTTTGTTAGTTTGTCAGCTCTGGGAGCTAAGATGAAGGACTCATCCCCCCAGTACCAGCAGCTTTTAAAAAAGATCGAGGCGCTGACAAAAGAGCAAAAGATGCAGGCGGCATTGGATGTCTTAAATTCAGATGCCAAAACCATCACTGATCCAATTGAGCAAGCTCGAATGATTGCCAAGGCGACTCAACTCGAAATGTCGCTTCGTGGATATGAGACTGCAGTAAATGACCTGAAATCTAAAACCTGGCCTACAGAAGTACGAGCTCAGTTTTTGCTCCACCTCTTTTATGCTCGTGCCTTGCAAAATTACGTGCACTCTTACTCATGGGAAATTAATAAGCGCGAAAAAACCAGCTCCAGTCAGAACAAAGACCTTAAAACCTGGACGACCATAGAGATTTTTGCAGAGGCTTACCGAAGCTTCAATACTGCGTGGAAGCTCCGTCAACAGCTAGGCGAAATTGATAAGACTGAGTTTTCAGATTTTATTTCTCCGAATAGTTATCCCGATATGATTCGCAATACTCTCAGAGACTCAGTTAGCTATCTCTTTGTCCAAATGCTCAATGACTCGAGTGGATGGACACCTGAACAAGCCAACGACTACTATCAGCTGAGCCTAAACGATTTAGTTCATGCAAAGTTTGCCAGTCCGATAGACCTTGAATCAGAAAAAATTCATCCTTTACAAAAAATCGCTTTTATTCTCGAAGATCTACGTACATGGAATGAGAAAAAACAAAATATTGAAGGCGTTCTCGAATCCAAACTTGCGCTTTACCGAATTCTTCACGCGCGGTTTTCTGACGAACAAGATCGCCAGACTCTGATTGACGAACTCAAAAAACTTGTTGATCGTTCTGAGTCCAATCCTTGGTATGCAATGGCTGCCGGCACCCTTGCCGACTTCTGGAAAGAGAGTTTAGCTCCAAATTCACTTGTCACCGCACGAAAGATTGCCCAAAAAGGAAACGAAAAATATCCGAAAAGTATCGGCGGTATAAAGTGTCGAAATATTATTTCTGAAATCGAACAGCCCACTCTTGAAATGCAAGGCATGAAATTCGATGCCACACAAAAACGTTCAATTGGTCTTCACTACAAGAATATCAAAAAAGTTTATTTTCGCTCTTACCGATTCGATCTGAAGGACTTTGCTACCAAATCAAAAGACTATAACTATTTACCAAGCTGGAAAGAATTTCGAGAACTCCTGAACGGAAAGCCGGATCACGAATGGTCAACAGATCTACCTGAGACCAGTGACTATCGGCCTCACTGGAGCTATGTCACTCCTCCCAAACTTGAAAACGGATTTTATATTATTGTCGG
>JAYUEB010000071.1:0-2507 GCA_043739525.1 Bdellovibrionales bacterium | reverse complement strand
GTTGCCAATCAGCCCATCCAATAACACAATTTTAACAAGAACTATGGCAAATCTAGATAATAGACTTGAACGATTCGGGCTTTATTTGTCCTATCCTCTAAAGGAGATGAATACTACTGACCCCAATTTTCCTTATGGTCTGGTGTTTGAGCATATTGCGGTGTTTGTCGATGCAGAAATTGTATTTCATAAGCCAAGCCCTGCCATCGAAGTTCCTTACAAGCTTGATTTTTTTGAGTCAGCGGTCGGCACGCTGAAATATGCGAAGGGCTTTGAGATAACTTGGCATTTGAAAAGGAGTAGTTAGTGAAGGAAAAAATCACAGATTTGGTAAAGAACATATGAATCTCAATACAAACCGACTGTTACTTCGGAATTACGAACCTCAAGACTGGGAACGAGTACATGTTTACGGATCTGACCCAGATTTTTCCAAATATGAAATGTGGGGGCCAAATACTTTAGAAGATACCCATAAGTTTGTTGCCGAAATGGTTCAACAGTCTGAATCCAACCCACGATTTAAGTTCGATTTTGCGGTTTGCTTGAAAGAAAATGGTCTGCTCATAGGTGGCTGTGGAATTCGGAGAGAAACTGAGTTGAGTCAGGTGGCAAATTTGGGCTGGGCGATAAGTCCTGAGTTTCAAAATAAGGGCTACGCAACTGAGGCAGCTCAAGCCCTAGTCAATTTTGGTTTTCAGGGACTTAAGCTTTCCGTTATTTATGCTGGATGCGATACCAGAAATATTTCTTCATTCAAAGTAATGGAAAAGTTGGGGATGAAAAGAGTGGGTTTTATTAAAGGGACTAAAGAGATGAAGGGTCATGTCCGTGATTCTTATCGCTATGAAATACTACAGAGGAATTTATGAATAAAAAATTAGAGAAGTCAGCTGAACAGTATGAGTTGATTGCTCGTGAGTTGGAGGTGGCGAGTCAGCACTTCAAGACCGCTGCAAATCATCTTCGAGCCAATGAAGTTCCTCGTGGCGCGGCTCATGTTTACGCAGGATATGGTCATATCAATAAAGCCGAGCAAATTTTAAAATTGGAGTCAATTGTTCATGCCGAGAACTCGAAGCCATGAGACATTTTTCACAGAGGAAATCAAATGAGCCATCCACTTGTTGAAGCTGCGTTTGAAGAGTTTTCGGAAATCGGAAAAAAGGCCGTCGTCGTTGAGTTAAAGATTCGACTTCTTGCAAATAAAATTCCAGATATTCAGTCATACGCTCATGCAAAACATGTTTTAGAAACGGAAAATGCTTTGCTGCCCTTTTTAGTTGAGAAAGGCTTAATTTCTGAACCAGAAAAGAAACATCTGGAGCTATCGAGAAAAATTAGAAATAAAATTTTCCACTGCGAATTTGAGTCTGCGGTAAAGCTTGTCGAGGAACTTCGGGGCGAAACCATGCCGTCAGGAGCGTTGACAGGTGCAAAGTTAGATGAAGTTGAAGGCAAAGATATTCTTGAAAAAATCATGAACTTTGCTGGAGCGGCGCAATCAGGAAAATCTATCAAAGGAATGTTTAAGGTGGATCAGGTTACGACCAAATACGCTGGCATATTTGGTTGGCTTGTCGATGCTTATACAAAAGATCTTCTCAAAGAAGGACAGACTATTGCTACCGAGTCGCTGGCTGTTCTTGATAGAGTTTTTGATGTTCTTGCCCAACAGGACTATGACAAAGGCCGACAGAAATGATCTGTCGTGGACTTTCAGAAATAGCCTCAAATACCTTCTCGGACTTAAATTTCGCACAAAATGTCAAAACCACAGTCATCCTATCGGCTAGTTTGCTCCTCAAGGGGAACAAATGGACCATATAGGGCGCATCCAACGAGCAATTGAATTCATCGAGGAAAATCTAAAAGAAGATCTTCCCACTGAAGCCATAGCGAAGGAAGCCTGTTTTTCAATGTGGCATTTCCAAACTGTGTTTAGCTCGGTTGTCGGCGATTCGGTTAAAGAATACGTCCGTAAACGGAGACTGACTTCGGCGTTGATTGAACTTGGGACCGCTGATCGGCGAATCATTGATATTGCCGTCGATTACCAATTTGATTCGCAGGAGTCATTCACAAGAGCGTTTAAGGCGCACTTTAAACGAACACCTGGCGAGTGCCGCAAAGAAGGTATTAAGTCCATTCTTTCCCTCAATAAACCGAGGATTACAATCGCGTACCTCGATCACTTGTATGGAGGAATGACAATGCAGCCAAAATTTGTAACGACCCAAGAAAAGAAAGTGGTTGGCATGGGCACCAACTTTATTTCCGTCCGTTCGCCTGAGAAAAATAATCACATCGTAATTCCGAAGTTGTGGGATAGATACATACCGCGCTCTTTGTTGTGAACAATCCATTCTTGAATTCGCCGATACTCATTGCAACCTTGCGACTGAAAAGTCCCTAGCATCGATTCATTCGTATCAGTCGTGCTCCCATGATATTCTTTACCACCCTGTTTTCGCATCATCTCAAAGCCGTGGCGATGAACCCATTTG
>JAYUEB010000070.1:0-7554 GCA_043739525.1 Bdellovibrionales bacterium | reverse complement strand
GAGTTTCTTGGGCAGCAAAATCCTGTAATCTCTCTGAAAATTCCTGAACGAGTTGATTCAATTCTTGATAGCGGGCCTCGTCGAGTGCGATGAGAAGAGTGTTCGCTCTTCTCTCGCTCGTTGGATAAAGATCCAAAGCTTGGCGCGCTAATGTTAAAGCGTTTTTATGAAACTGACGTATTTTACTGCTCGGCACTCCCGGATCTGTTACCGAAAGATTGGTATCGATCACAATTGAGCCATCAAGAGCTTTTCTTAAGTGTCCTTCACGTAAGAGAAAGCCTAATGCTTTTTTCACTCGGGCAATGTTGACGACGGAGCCAAGCTGGCGCTCTATCAAAGTAGGATCTTTGCGAACAGCTGGAATTAAAAAGAGATCTTTGACATAGAGATTGATCCAATCACTCAGAATACTCACGCCAGCCGATTTGCGCGATTGAGGTGCTGGGATCGCAGGCTTTGAAACTTCCTGGTCACCACCGAGGCGGCTGATCCAGTTGTGGAGAAAGAATTTTTCAGTGACATTCAAATTCAAAAGGCGAGCAAACTCCTCTACGCGGTCCAAAGTCACATTTCGCTTTTTCTGAATAACGAGCGAAACCAGAGCCGGAGAAATACGACGTAAATGTTTGGTCGCACGCTGGACATTGAAGTTGCGCTCGGTTGATTTGCGATAGCGAATCATATCGCGTATGAAATCTGCCGGCTCATTATAGGTGCTGATGGTTGGACGTTCCACTTCAAAGTCTTTCTGCAAAGTATGAATCAGAAACTAAGGCAAATTTTGAATTAAAACAATAGGTTGGAAAATATTTCATTTTACTTTGTAAAATAAATTGAAGCCAAAAAGTGTGACTTAATCACATCGGCAAAGGCATCTTGACGTACTTGTTAGCTTATTTGGAAAAGGGGGATGCTACTTAGGAGCTTCAGGCTGTCGTATGCGCGAGAGCATTTTATTGTAAGAGTCCGCAACATCTCGGAAATAATCACCATCCCGAAACTTAAGTTCTTCGGTTGATCCTGTTGCGCGAAAGTTTTCCATATGTTGGACCAGTCGATAAATCGGACCGAATACACGATGAGAAATAATAAATCCCAAACCAACGGCAAGACCGACAGAAATTAAGAAAACCGCAAAAAGAAAATAATCAAACATCGACATCGGTTGAACTTCATTCACGTGAAGGACCATCAAGCGATTTGCGTATTCTGATAAAACAATTCCAATTGTTAAAAAGAGTGCGCACATTCCAACTAGGTACCAAAAGAAAACTGATCGAAAGCTCGATTTATCTTTGTACTTGGGAAGAGACCATTTTTTTCTTTGATTATCAGTCACGGGATCCTTCTTTTCATCTCGCTCGAATATTTCAATTGAATCACTGAATTTTGATTTCGTACAGTTTTAGCTTTTACTTTTTTGCATCAAGACTTTATTCGGAGACTTTTTTGACAGGCTATTTAAGGTCCGAGTCGTGTGTGGTGATTTGATCTATCGAATCAACATGTGAATGAACAAGTGAGTAATAGAAGCCGCGTTGAGCGAGGAGCTCTTCGTGTGATCCAATTTCAATAATGGCGCCTTGATCTAGAACAACAATTCGGTCGCAATCTTTAATTGTTGATAAACGATGGGCAATAATTAAACTCGTCCGGCCTTCTATCACTTTTTGAGTCGCGAGATGAATGAGATTTTCGGTATGTGAATCGACGTTCGCGGTGGCCTCATCCAGAATTAATATTTCAGGTTGAAAGGCTAAAATACGTGCGAATGCCAAAAGTTGTCTTTCTCCTACTGACAAATTTGCTCCGCGTTCTTCAACCATTGAATCAAGACTACGTCCGCTTCGGCGAAGTAGCTCTTCGTATCCAACCTGCTGACAGGCCCGCCAAACATCTTCTTCGCTGATATGGGGACTGCAAAGCGAGATGTTTTCTTGGACCGTGCCCTTAAAGATAAAATTATCTTGTAAAACAACTCCCAATTTATTTCTGAGACTTTCGCGTTTAATTTTTTCAATCGGCATATGGTCAATGAAAATCGTTTCGGGAGGAGCCTCGTAAAACTTTTGAAGAAGCGCAATAAGAGTCGACTTTCCCGAGCCCGTTCGACCAACAATCGCCACACTCTCGCCGCTTTCAATTCGAATCTTAATATCTTTCAAGACAAGAGGAAGTTCAGGTTCATAACGAAAGTTCAGGCCATGAATGATGATCTCCCCTTTCGTTTTTTCGGTCAGTGAAATGCTTTCTTCATCAAGTGCTTCTGGCTTTTCATCAAACATTTGAAATACTCGTTCAGCACTTGTGAGTGAGTTTTGAAACTGTTGGTATTTCTCAAGGATCTCACGAAGCGGCGGAATAAAATCCTGTACGTGCATTAAAAATGCGACAAGTGATCCGATCGCGATGCTATTTTCAGAACTCAAGACACCGCCGTAATAAAGTGCCAAACTTAAAGTCAACGCGCTAAATAAATTCATCACAGGTTGTAAAAGCGCGTACGACTGAATTGATAAAATATTCAGATCTCGATATTCTCCAGACAGTTTGGCAAATCGACTTTGATTGCGTGGCAGTCGATTGTAGAGTTGAATAATTTTAATTCCGTTTAAATTTTCAGCCACAAATGAATTGATGACCGAAAGTTTCTTCTTAGATTCACGAAGGACTTGCCTCACGCGATCACTCAGGCGAAATGAAGCCCAAATAAAAACTGGAGACAATCCCATCGTAATCAGAGTCAGCTTGGGTGAAATGATCGACATTGCAATCAAGATTGAAACCAGCGTGATCGATTCGGTAAAAACGTTAATCACGCCATCTGTAAAGAGATCACCAAGATTTGAAACGTCGTTCGTTGTACGTGTGACAATACGGCCGGTCGGAGTCTTATTAAAAAACTCCATAGGCAAGCTCTGAATGTGCCAAATCAAATCTTCACGAATATAATAGAGAAGGCGATTCCCAAATTTTTGGAAAAAGAAAATATAACTCCATTGTGAAAAGCTCTTTATGATCTCACAAACAAAAAAGGCGATTGCAACTTTGAATAAAATAGTCTGGTTCGACTTCAGAATACCTTCGTCGATGGCATAACCGATTAATGTAGGGAGAAGTCGAGACGAAATGGCAAGAGTTGCAACCGAAACAAGAGTCGCAAAGAAAAGGCCTGGGCTTCTCTTTCCGTAAGGCCAAAACCTTTTAAAGACTTGGCCATACGAAATATTGGCTTTGACCTGATCTTCGTGCATGAAATCACTCATGACGGACCCCCTGAATCTCTGCGAGACGGGAGTAGGTCGGAGACTTTAAAAGTAATTCAGAATGATTTCCGATAGCTTCAATTTCGCCATTTTTTAATACAATAATTTGATCGGCTTTTTCAACGGAGGTGAGTCGGTGAGACACGATGAGTTTGGTCTGCTTGGCCTTACCTTTACTGTCGAGCCGATCTTGTATCGACTTTTCAGTTTTGGTATCGACGGCACTTAAGGAATCGTCGAGCATAATAAATGGTGCTTTCACCATCAGACCTCGAGCAATCGTGAGTCTTTGCTTTTGGCCTCCTGAAAGATTAATTCCGCGCTCACCTAAATAAGAATGAAATTTTTGAGGCAAGCTTTCAATTTCTTTGTCAATGTCTACCACGCGGGTCCAATCTTTCACACCCTCAAGATTGTCTTCGTTTTCGGCGTAGGCAACATTATCGATAATGGTATCGCTAAACAAAAATGCTTCTTGCGGGACAAGAACGAGTTGGGTGTGAAGGGAGCGTTGAGAAATTTGCTCAATCGAAACGCCATTAATTAAAATGCTTCCATTCTCGGATGGATAAAGTCTGTTCAAGAGATAAAGCAAAGTGGTTTTGCCGCTTCCAACAGGCCCAATCAGGCCGATCGTCTGACCTTTTTTAATTTCGAAGTTGAGATTGCGTAGAGCCCAGCTCTGACTACCAGGATATTGATAAGAGAGGTTCTGAACCTTGAGGCCGTCAAAGTTTTTAAGTTCAAGTGTGCCGTTGTCTGGAATGTCGGTCTTTTGATCGAAAAGATTTTTCATTCGAGAAAACGACGCCATGGCTTTCTGATATTGCGAAAGACCAAGTCCAAGAGCTGTCATTGGCCAAACCATTTTCTGAATATATCTCTGAAAGGCTACTAAAGTTCCAATTGTGGCTGCCCCAGACAGCACATCAGGAGCAGCTATAAAGAGTAAGATCACGCTTCCTGAAGCAACACCAAACTCCATGACCGGCATAAACAGTGCGTCTGTAATTGCGGTGTGGTTTGAGCTCAGCTCATATTTTTTGCTCATGCGATTATAAATCGAAAGCCGGGTCCGTTCTTGTGCGAAACTTTTGATGACTCGAATTCCCGCGACAATCTCCTGGGAAATACCTGAGAGCTCCGAAAGATCATCTTGCTGAACTTTATAATTTGTGAAAATGAGTTTTGTGAGCTTCCAGATAATAAAAGGAACAAGCGGCAAAAAAACCAGGGTTTTGACGGTCCAACCCGGATTCATCATAATCATAAGAGGCAAAACGACACAGACGATCGTTACGGCATCAACCAAAACCAGTACGCCACTGCCAATTCCCTGGCGAAAAGACTGGACATCGTTGGTAATAAGAGACATGAGCTCGCCGATTGAGTTCTTATGAAAAAAATTGGGACCCATTTGAGCCATATGCTGAAAAAGTCTGTTGCGTAAATCTTCGGCTGCCAGCGTATGGTATTTTCCAAAAAAAGTGCGCCAACAAAAGCGCGTGATCGCTAGTCCCGTCATCATCGCAAAAAATAAGGCCGCCGTCTTTGCAACATCGTGAATGGACACTTTACCTGAAATCTGATCGATGCCCTTTTTCAGAACGAGGGGATACAAACCGTCGATGGTATTTGTGATAATAAGAAACATCATTCCCAGGCTGAAGGCTCTGCGATTTGCTTTGATATAGAACCAGAGCGGATTTTTGATGAGTTTTTCGGCTGGGGCTATCACGATCCCGAGCCTAACAGAATGATCCGAAAGCGGTCAAAGAATCCAAAACATTCATTTTTAGGACTTTCAGGCTTTTCAAAATGGGGTCAAATTTTGCTTGTCGACGAATTTTTCTCCTGTTAGGTTCTGCGGCTCAACTTCAAAAAGTTAAGTTTTGGCTTGAAACCTCAAGTTCAACACGGCTTGTTGGAGTTGAGGGGCTTAAAAGCTTAACGAATGAGGCCGTTGCCTGTCTTAAGTTCGCCCATGTGGCTCAGTGGTAGAGCACACCCTTGGTAAGGGTGAGGTCGTGGGTTCGATTCTCACCATGGGCTCCATCTTATTATTGACTTTAGGTCGTTTTAATTTAAGTTAGTTGGTTTTAGAAAATAAAGATTTGAAATTTTAAAATAAATATTATTAATGAGTGAATCATTAAAGCTCATTAAATCCTTCAGGAGGACATAAGTAATGGCAAAAGAGAAATTTGATCGAAGTAAACCCCACTGCAATATCGGAACAATCGGCCACGTCGATCACGGCAAAACTTCATTGACAGCAGCGATTACTAAAATTCTTGCTGAATCAGGCGGAGCGACTGCAATGGCTTACGACCAGATCGATAAAGCCCCTGAAGAGCGCGAGCGCGGTATTACAATTTCTACTTCACACGTAGAATACCAAACTAAAAATCGTCACTACGCACACGTTGATTGCCCAGGCCACGCCGATTACGTGAAAAACATGATCACTGGTGCTGCTCAGATGGATGGAGCGATCTTGGTCGTTTCAGCTGCTGACGGTCCAATGCCACAGACTCGTGAGCATATCTTGCTTGCTCGTCAAGTAGGTGTTCCTTCAATCGTTGTTTTCTTGAACAAAGTTGACATGGTTGACGATGCTGAACTTCTTGACCTCGTTGAGCTTGAAGTTCGCGAACTTCTCTCTAAATACGAATTCCCAGGCGACGAGATTCCAATAGTAAAAGGTTCTGCATTGAAAGCTCTTGAAGGCGATCAAGGCGAACTCGGAAAACTCGCTATCTTGAAGTTGATGGAAGAAGTTGATCGTTACATTCCACAGCCTGAGAGAATGGTTGATAAACCTTTCTTGATGCCAGTTGAGGACGTGTTCTCGATCTCTGGTCGCGGTACTGTTGTTACTGGCCGGGTTGAGCGCGGAATCGTTAAAGTTGGTCAAGACGTTGAAATCGTAGGTATCACTGCGACTCAAAAAACAACTGTAACTGGTATCGAAATGTTCAGAAAACTTCTTGATGAAGGCCGCGCGGGAGACAACTGTGGTTGCCTACTCCGTGGTACTAAAAAAGAAGAAGTTGAGCGCGGACAAGTTTTGGCTGCAGTCGGAACAATTAAGCCTCACAAAAAATTCAAAGCTGAAGCTTACATTTTGACTAAAGAAGAAGGCGGACGTCACACTCCATTCTTCAATGGTTATCGTCCACAGTTCTATTTCCGTACAACTGACGTAACTGGAGTTGTCACATTGAAGCAAGGCACTGAAATGGTTATGCCAGGTGACCGCGTTGAGATGGAAGTTGAATTGATCGCTCCAGTAGCGATGGAAGAGCAACTACGCTTTGCGATTCGCGAAGGCGGCCGTACTGTTGGCGCCGGCGTTGTTATCGGAATCACAAAAGAGTAATTAAAAGTACCTGGTTGCTTTTAGCAACGCATAACGAAAAAGGTCCCGTAAGGGACCTTTTTTTTGCTCAAAACATATTGCAATTAATCGCAATAAGCGGCGCGAATTGGCCGAATTCCTTGGATATAAATTTCTGGATAACATGTGGTTGTGCCATCAGTTGCCTGTGCCCAGGTAGCGTGAAGAAGATGCGCTTCTGCGTGGCTGAACATGAGTAAAAAAGTTCCATTGATGAAAACGAGTTTTTTCTTAGTCATTTCCTTTTTTGAATTAGATTGAGTAGCTCTACTGGGCGATTTCTATGCCAGGAAAGGAGGCCAATTTAATCCTAACTGAAAGTAAAAATAAGCGACTATCGTGAAAAAATAAGGGTTGGATAAACATTTCTGCGCTCAGTTTGGCTATCAGATATTCTTCGCAGGTGTCTGCAAGAGTGAAAATAGAGTCTAAATCTCATTCTCTGATCTTAAAAAATTGATGATTCACATGTATTTAGCGCGGGAGAGGGCACCGCCCCGAATTTTGATTTTGTAAATCGGGGCGGTGCCCTTTTCAAATTGAGATTGGCAATTAAAATTGCGGAAATGCTGTCAGTCGCAGCCATCTTCCGTCCTCGGTTGGAGTCGTAGGTGACAGTCACCAGATGCCGGCCGCAGAGACCGAAAAACTGCCAACTGCTGACCGCTGCCCGAAGTTTCCTCCCACTGCCCGAAATTCCCCTCTTTCGAAATTCTCCTGCCCAAATAAAGTCAAAACATAATTTTAGGTTTTTCTTTTGGACCTTGATTTATCCAACACTCCTATTGTAGGTTGATTTTTGTTTTTCTTTGGATTCTAGGGTAGTAGCTCAATTGGTAGAGTTACGGACTCCAAATCCGTCGGTTGGGGGTTCGAGTCCCTCCT
>JAYUEB010000069.1:0-2514 GCA_043739525.1 Bdellovibrionales bacterium | reverse complement strand
TGGTAAAGAAGCAGTGACCACTTTAGTTAAAATGAAAGAGTGTCTCGAAGATCCAACTCGTATTTTATTGGAAATATAAATATGGCAGATTCTAACTTTGATTTAGTCATAATTGGTAGCGGTCCGGGTGGATACACGGGGGCCATTCGTGCAGCTCAATTAGGGCTAAAAACGGCGGTCATCGAAAAAGATAAAACTTTAGGTGGCACGTGTCTCAATGTCGGATGTATTCCCTCAAAGGCTTTGCTTGAGTCGAGTGAACATTTTGTTCAGGCGCAACATGAGTTTGCTGATCACGGAATTAAAGTATCGAAGGTCGAACTCGATCTGGCTCAAATGCTTGTTCGAAAAGAAAAGATTGTGAAATCTTTAACGGACGGAATTAAATATCTGTTTGGAAAAAATAAAATTACTTCTTTTGAAGGGACTGGTTCGTTTAAGTCTGCGACTGAAATTGAAGTGAAGTCGTCGAGTGGTGAGACCCAAGTTCTCAAAGCGAAATATGTGATGATTGCAACAGGTAGCGTTCCGATTGAACTTCCATTTGCAAAATTCGATGGTAAAAAAATTATTTCTTCGACTGAAGCCTTATCACTTAAGGACGTTCCAAAAAAGATGATTGTCATTGGTGGCGGAGTCATAGGTCTTGAGCTCGGTTCCGTATGGCAAAGACTTGGATCCCAGGTGACGGTAATCGAAGCGACTTCAAAGCTTTGTGGTGGGATGGATGCAGGTCTCACGAAACAGCTTCAAAAAATTCTCACCAAACAAGGCATTGAGTTTTTATTGGATACAAAAGTTCAAAATGTGGATAGCACTGGAAAACAAGTGAAAGTCACATTCGAAGGGGCTGATAAAAAATTGGGTGAAGTTGTCGGTGATATTTGTCTGGTCGCCGTTGGCCGAAAAGCTTTCGCAAATGGTCTTGGTCTTGAGAATGCAAAAGTTGAAAAAGACGAGCGCGGCAGAATTAAGGTGAATGCGCATCTTCAAACGAATATTCCAAATATTTATGCGATTGGTGATGTCATTGCTGGCCCAATGCTTGCTCACAAGGCTGAAGAAGAGGGAGTTTCGGTTGCAGAAACTCTTGGCGGTGGACATGGTCATGTGAATTACGAGACGGTTCCAGGTGTTGTTTACACTTGGCCTGAGCTTGCGAGTGTTGGCAAAACAGAAGAAGAACTCAAGGCTGCGGGTATTGCGTACAAATCCGGTAGTTTTCCGTTTTCGGCAAATGGTAGAGCCAAGGCTTTGGGATCAACCGATGGTCAGGTGAAGGTTCTTGCAGATGCTAAGTCGGATCGTATTTTGGGTGTTCATATATTGGGTCCAAGGGCCTCTGATATGATTGCTGAAGCTGTGGTTGCAATGGAGTTTGGCGGATCTTCTGAAGATCTTGCGAGAAGCTTTCATGCTCATCCGACTTTGAGTGAAGTCATGCGAGAAGCGGCCTTAGCTGTCGATAAACGTGCAAGGCAGATGTAACGAAATTAAGGCTCCACTGCCATCGGCGCTGGAGGTTTTGAGTAAAAAGCCCAGTGAGAAACTGGGCTTTGACTTGGGTCTTAGTTCAAATCCTTTACACTACCGTCGCCTTTAACAAAAACAGCATGCGATCCTTCACGGTGTTGAACCGCAGTATCTGTGCGCCATTTCATTTGAAGAGTGCAGCCTGGTACTGGGTTTTCTTCATCAGCTGTATTTACAAGATCCATTAACTCAGCAGTCGCTTGAAGATCATATCCCCATGCAACCGAAACATTGTCTGTGATCATTGTGAGGTTCGTGAGGTATTGGCCTTTTTCTTTCCATTTACCACCGTAGTAAGCGATGATTTTGTAATCCATCGATACAACTTTGATGCCGAGTTTGTTGACGGCTTCCATATGGTAGCCCTTTATCAATGGTCCTTGCCAGTTAGTCATCAAGGTCCAGTGTGGATTATCTTTCGGAAGGGCACTTACTGAATTTGAAACAACATGGGCTGAAGGCTTTCCAGCTTCGACGATTCTCCAAATGTTTTGTCCGATTGCGATGATGTCGCCAATCGAACCAATTGGATTATCAACTTGCTCGCCCGGTAAATTAACGGGGCAATTTAAAATATTTTCGAAGCAAGGAGAGATCGCTGGCATAATGTCCGCACTTTGCGTCACTTTCACCGAGTCAATTGTGAGAAATTCTTGCTCACTTGCAGAAAGACCTCTCGGTTGAGTCGCAGAATATGCAGAGCTTGTGACTAGGATCAAAGCAACCGTGCTGAGAATTCCTCGTGTGGCTTGAGATAACTTCATATTTACTCCTTTTAAAAGTTAAACTTTCGCGTTTGGATTTTGCGCCCAAGAGTTACACCAGCCACCTTGTTTTACTTTTCTCATTCCGAGAACTGCGCAAGGCGCTGCTGCTTCTGCTTTTGGGTTCTTACTATCTTTAGCTTGGTACAAAGCGCATGTCCAACAGAATTGCTTCGCACCCTCTGCGCCGGCGCGTTTAGGCCACTTCTTTGTATTC
>JAYUEB010000068.1:0-2516 GCA_043739525.1 Bdellovibrionales bacterium | reverse complement strand
ACTGCGAAGCCATTTGGATTTTGTTTAAAAGCTTGAATACCTTTTTGTCCAGTGTTCGCCCACACGATTTCGACGTTCTCGCCTTCGAGAAACTTCTTAAAAATGGCATAGTAAAGTTCATCATCCTCGATCAACAAGATTCTAATCTTCATGAATTCCTTTCGTGCATGTTTTTCTCAAAAAGCTCGAATCGACTCCTAGACTTCAATTATCTTGAGCAAGGCACGGGCCACGACTAACCTAAATATAAAAAAGATTAGTCATCTGGACGAGTTGCTAGAGTACTTAAACTATTTGCCACAAAATTTTAGAAGAAAAACCATGAAAAAAAGACATGGTCGCAATTGTGAAAATGAGTGAATCGGAGCCCATTTGACACTGCGCATAATAGTTTTTTATGGCTGCTATTTCGTTACCAAAAAAAGACGATCCTTTTGACGGCTTAGCTCGTTTGATATAGCGTCGTCAACCATCGGGGGTGGCATGGCAAATTACATTACGGACATTGAACATTTGGCTCCCAAGGGAGAATTGGTTGAGCTTCCAAAACTAGCGTGGGAGTTTCGAGATTTTCTCGCAAACATTATTAGAGCCGCTACAGGCAAAGCCAACCTCACAGCTTTTACCTCAGGCCTTAGGTGTCGCAAAAAAATTCTACGCAAAGCTTGCTTAGGGACTATTTCGATTCAACGCCAGGATATTCCAACTCCGACAATTCATTGGGCTTGCACCGATTGCGATGATGGCGGCTCAATCACAGGTTGGCGCGCTCACTCCTTTGACCTCGGAACCTTCCCAGCATACTCCCCAGAAAAAGACGAAATATTTTTTTCGATTCAGCTTACGAAAGATGAGTTTTCGGCATTAATTGATGATTCAAACCTCTTTGATCCTGACAGCCAAAGAATCCTTTTAACTGGCGAGCGCACATCAGCTGGGGTCCGCATTTCTGGCTTTGAGGGTGATATGGAGAACTTAGTCGGATATATCGCATCTAACGCCAGCCATCCGACAAAGAAAAAACTTACAACGCCCCTCAATTGCGCATTTGTTAAAATTCAAAATAAACTCGATCAGATTTTTGATAGTAAGAATTTTCAATGAGTAAATTTGATTTAGATTCTTTATCAGAGCCAGAGCTTAGGGAACTGAATCGGCGGATTGTTGAGCGCCTTAAAATTATGATCTCTATGAAAAGCCAAATGAAACTCATGGCCTTCAAAATTGGAGACCGAGTTGCCTTTGAAAGTAACGATGGCACCTTGAGTGGTGTCGTCACTCGAATCAATCACAAAACCGCATCCATCGTCACCGATCAAGGACAGTCTTGGAGAGTAGCTCCTTCATTGTTATTGAAGATCGCTCAAAGAACGAAAGCTGAGTCCCAAGGGAATTTGTTTCAGCTTCATAAAACAAACCGTGAAAACTGACCTCTGGTTGAACCCTGGCTAGATTTAAATTGGCCTCCATCAATTCTGGCTCGGCAATGGAGGCGGGATCTGAAATGCAAAAGGCCAAAATAGCGGTCGGTCAGGTAAGTGTGAGATGCTGCTCGGCACTAAGATACTATGATTTTTACAAAATCTAACCGACCGGGACGGCGAGAGGCCTGCTGATGGTTCCCTCGTATATCCCCAATCTATGGTCCCCAAAATGCCAACTCCACCATATCGTATCTGGCCCCAAGGACATTACAAAGCTGGTCTTCAGTCGATACTAGATTTGAATTCATTGATAGCAAAATCGTAAAACCAGGTTGAGGTAATCAGATCAAGCCTTGCTCACATATTTGAATGCTGCGATAATGATCAAAATCAGGAGGCTCGATGACAAAGATTTTAGTTATTCCTCTTTTACTTCTAGCGGTGGGTTGCGCATCTGGAGGAAAGTTTCTAAACCAGGGAATGTACGTTGAAACTCCTCTCGTTATTGGCCAAGGAACATCAATCGACATTGCCAAATCCAATGCCATGAGTGCGATACCCTTGGGATATGAGCCGGCAAATGAAACTGCTTCAGGTGAATCCGGCTGCACCAATCCCGAAGAATTCATGGTCTGGAGCGATAAGGCCCAAGATACGGTCTGTCTCTCTTCAAAGTATTACACGATCATTCCATTACTTCCAAAAGATCCAGCCAAACGCCAAAGTTTTTTGGACCTTAAGAAGAATAAATATGGCGAAGAATTCGTTGGCACTGGCTCAACTCTAAAAGAAGCAATGGGAGATCTCAAGCAGAAGCTTCCCAAGCTTTCTGTGTTAGATGGTTGGGTCTCAGGATGTACGAAAAAAATCAGCTTAGATCCAAAATCCGGAGATCCATTTTGTGATTCGAAAATCGAGGGCAACATGCGTGAAGTCCGCGCACGCGTACTACGTCCCAATGTTGCTGATTTCCTTTAAAATAGCTTCTTAAACTAAGATCGAAATAAAAATACTTGATAACGTCGAGAATTGAACTCGATATGACAAAAGTAAGGAAGTCTAAATTTTGGTTCAAATTTTGATTTTTCGATT
>JAYUEB010000067.1:0-2519 GCA_043739525.1 Bdellovibrionales bacterium | reverse complement strand
ACCAAAGCGATCGCGTCCGGCAAATAAAAGTTGATTTTTCTCGTCCCACAAAACAAATGCAAATTCACCGCGGAGCTCTTCAACGCAGCGAAATCCTTGTTCTTCGTAAAGATGAATCAAGATTTCACTGTCCGAACCCGTTTTAAAATGATGTCCTTTGTTCTTTAGTTCTGTTCGAATTCTTTCAAAATCATAAAACTCGCCGTTAACTATTGCGTGAATAGTCGAATCTTCGTTTGAAAGGGGTTGTTGTCCTGTCTTAAGATCGATGATGCTTAAACGAGCGTGCGCTAGACCAACTTTTCGAGATGGGCTTATCCAATGCCCAGTTCCATCGGGTCCTCGATGGTGAAGAGTTCGAATTCCCTTTTGCAACGTGTTCTCATCGACGGAGGGATTTTTTGAAATTAACCCGAGAATTCCACACATAAATTTGATCCTGGAAAGAGTTGATATGCTTTCATTAATTTTTGACCATACCGAGATTTCAGTCAACACTTTCTGCCTGACCAATGGATGACTCTGTTGCTTAGTTTATTTTTGAGTGAGGGTTGTTTTTACAATACTCAAGACATCGGCAAAATGATTTTGCACGAAGAAATGTCCAGCTGTGAATTCGGCTTTTTGAAACCGAGCACTGGTCATACTCGACCAGGCATCGAAATGAGTAGACGAAAGACCAATATCCTCAGTGCCTCTCATAATAGTGATTGGCACTTCGAGAGGAGGCTCCTCTCGATATTTGTAAGTCTCAAACATTTGCATATCGGCCCTCATGATTGGCAGAAATAAATTTCGCAGATCTTCGTCTTGAAAAATTACGTCGGGAACGCCACCATAATTTTTCTGCATCTCTTTGAGAAATTGATCGTCGGGCAATTGACTAATTTCTTGGTGTGGACTTTTTGTTTGAGGTCCGGCGCGAGATAAAACAAAAAAATGAATAGGCAAAGTTTTTTGCTGTTTTCGAAGGAGGCGTATCCATTCAAATCCAATCAGAGCTCCAAGACTGTAGCCAAGAATTGCAAAAGGACCTATGGCTTCGTGCCCAATTGCAGATTGTAAAGCTGCGACGGCATCGTCGACATTTGTAAAAGCTTTTTCGCTGTGTCTTTCCCATCGACCGGGAAGCTGAATAGCATAGATATCGGCGACATCTTTTAGGGGCTCTTTCCAAGAATTAAAAACGTTCGCTGCTCCGCCAGCGTAGTGGAGACAAAAGAGGCGAATTTTTGAAGGTGAATTACTTGAATTGATGCTGAGCCACGCGTTTGGCAAGAGGGCCTCCTCTCAAGAGGCTAACTTAAAACAGAGAACTTTCCAACAGCGCAATCGCTACGTAAAAAATCTGAAAAAAAGACTAAGGTCCAAATGGAGAACTGGGGTTTCGTTCCCTAATGACTTTTTATTTTTTGCAACATAATCTCTGGACCACCTCTCCCTCAGAACCAGGAGCCAGAGAATGAAAAATCAATGGGCAATTGTAACCGGAGCAACCTCAGGATTTGGAAAAGCTATCGCAGAAAAACTTGCGAGCGATGGAATGAATATTATTTTGACTGGAAGAAGGCTTGAAAGACTTATTGAGATCTCAGAAAAAATTGTCGCTTCACACAAAGTTAAAACCAAAATCTTGAACTACGATGTGAGTTCTTGGAGCGAGTGCGAAAAAAAATTTGGCGAGATTGTTTCTTTAGCTCCAAAGATCGAAGTTTTAGTGAATAACGCCGGACTCGCCAGAGGAACTGAAAAGATTCAAGCGGGTAAGGTGACCGACTGGGAAGAAATGATCGATACGAACATCAAAGGTCTCTTGTACATGACAAGACTTGTGGTCCCCCATATGATCGCAAAAAATTCGGGACATATAGTAAACATAGGATCTGTCACCGGCAGGTGGACTTATCCCACAGGTGGTGTCTATAGCTCCACCAAATTTGCGGTGCGAGCAATTTCAGAAAGTTTGCGCATGGATTTGATGGGTACTCCTATTCGGGTGACGAACATCGCCCCGGGCATGGCAGAAACTGAATTTGTAAAAGTACTCTTACACGGAGCTGAAATTCCGGAGACGGTTTACCAGGGGATGACACCACTTACGTCTAAGGATATTGCCGAGAGTGTAAGCTGGTGCTTGAGCCGTCCTAAGCACGTCAATATATCGGAGCTTTTGATTTATCCGACTGCCCAGGCCGGGGTGGGACCGGGCTATATCCATCGCAAGCCTTAAAAATGGGCTTTGCCTGACGAACGCGCTGAAGATACATAATTTATACGACTAGGTTGACAGTGATTTTGCGAATGGGTATGGTCCAAAGCTCTTTTCGCTGCGGGTGTAGCTCAGTTGGCTAGAGCGCGACCTTGCCAAGGTCGAGGTCAGGGGTTCGAGCCCCCTTACCCGCTCCAATTCTTAATTTCTTCATTTTTTAATAGAAGAAATAACTGAGTTGGAGAGCAGCATGAAGACGTTTTTAGTTAAGCATTTTTAGCTATGCATTTTTTGCTGCAAAGTAAGCCCG
>JAYUEB010000066.1:0-7587 GCA_043739525.1 Bdellovibrionales bacterium | reverse complement strand
ACTTTAGGAAATGAGTAAAGATGAGAAATTGCTGATAGGATCAAGCAAGGTGCGTTTAAAAGATTTCATCTCTTATTGTAGACTTAAAAAAGACTGGATTGCTTTCTGGGCATTGGTTTTGCTCGCCTTTATTTTGCGGTTGCACAATCTTGGAAACTTGAATTTGTGGTCAGATGAGACCTATTCGGTCGAGGTAGCTCGAAATAATTTTTTTAATATTCTTCAAATGGTGTGGATTCACGGAGACCCGAATCCACCGTTTAATTATGCTTTTCTTCATTTCTGGATGCAGATTTTTGGCGATTCTGAGTTTTCAGTTCGGTTTCCTTCGGCCATTTTTAGTTCTCTCAGTGTGGGTCTCATTTATTTAGTTGGGGTCAGGTTTTCTTCAAGAAAAGTGGCCGCCCTCGCCTCAATATTAACACTAGGTCCTCACAACTATATTCGTTTTGGACAGGAAGCGAGGGCTTATGCGCTTTTTGGATTTTTAAGTTTACTTTCAATACTCTACTATCCCTCAGAAATGAAGTGGGAGAGTCCAAAAAAAAAATATTTTTTTTTTTAGTGACCGCGACTTTGCCCATAGTGCATGTCTATGGTTCGTTTCTTTTGATCGCACAAAATATTTTTAAAATGGGCCTGGTCTTGGCAAAGATTTTTATTGCGAAGAGAGATCTTGATTTTGAAGAAAAAAAATTTTTGAAATTCTGGATACTTGGATTTGGCCTCATCATTTCGCTGGCAGCGCCGTGGTACCTCCACTATATTTCAAATTTGCATGAGTTTTACGGTGGAATCCAATGGATCGAGAAGCAAAAAGTGGTCACGTTCTATCGATTTTTTCAAGAATGTATTTCTGTCTGGTCCAGCTATCTTCTTAGTATTATTTTGACTCTAATTTTAGTCGCCTATTCTCATTTGGTGTACAGAAGGTATAAAGCAAAAGAGAGATTTCAAGCGATTGATTGGTTCTTCAATTCGCCGATTAATATTATCACCACGTGGGTCATAGTTTCGGTAGGCTTTCCGCTCCTGATAGGTGAAATTTGGCGTCCTATTCTCGTTTTTCGCTACTTAAATCCCGTTTCTTATGGCTTACTTATTTTGATTCTTGCGCCATTTGAAATTTTACTAAAAAAGTCAAACATCCTCTTCGTAATTGCCGTTTTCATATTGGCCCGACACACCTATGTGCGTGCAGAAGATTATTTTAAGTCCGAAAAAAAAGAGGAGTGGCAAGCTGCTCTTGGCAAGATTGCAGCCCACGAGGGAACACAAGAGCTCGTTCTTTTTAAAATGAATTTTGGCGATAACAGTCCGATCTTATATTACTCTCGAAAACTGGGTATTTCGGATCGACTTCATGTGCATATAGTTACAGAGACTCAAGCGCTTGCTGAGTATGTCGAGAATTCTAAGGGTTTGTGGATTGCTACTCGCCCGCGATTCAAGGATGAGCTCACTCGGTTTAAAACCAATGAGTCTGGGGGCGAACAAAATTTTTATGAAATTTATCTTCTTAAAACTTATAAGCTCGACAAATAGACCAACCAGTCTGAATAGTAGTTTTAGTTGATTTGGAAATGTAACTTGATACACTTTCTCAAGGTATTTATCTCCTCACCGAGACGCATTTAATGACATTGCCGGAGAAGATATGAGTCTTGAAAAGTTTTTTCTAGAAGAACTCAGATAAGTGAAGAAAGCATTATTAGCGGTCGCTTTACTCATCTTTTTTTTAACTGGAGTTTTTCAGCACATTTCAGATTCTGAGTTTTGGCCGATGTCTCTCGCTCGACTGATTGGGCAAAGTGATTCATCTCATTCGAGTTTAATTTACAAATTTGTTTTCTTAGGACTTCTGAAAATTCCGTATCTTTTTGATTTTTCGAGTGTCGAGCATATCTTGGCTACGCGTGTGATATTCTCGCTGTTAGGTATCGCGAACTTGCTCTTCTTTTATAAAATTTCAAAAAAGCTTTATCAAGACGACAATGTGGCTTTCGTTTTGACGGCCCTTTTATTCAGTAGCTTATTTTATTTTTCTCAATGGAGTCGGATTAGGTCAGATCTACTCGTAATGTTTTTTTGTCTTCTCGGAATTTACCTTAATCTTTGGCGTCCAAGTCAGAAAATGAGGATAGCAGTACTTACGATTCTACCGCTCTTAATGATTTTTTCGACACCTAAAGCAATTTACTGGATCGTCATACTGACCATTTTTTGCTGGCCAGGCATTTTATATTTGTCGCTCCCTCTACTTGGAATTTGCTTTTTGTTTATCTTTTCAAGCCTCATTTATGGATCGCATATTTTTCTCTCAGCTTACTCCTCTGCATTTTTTTACTATATGAATTCTTGGATAACGGTTCAGCAAGACCCCTCCGTTTTTACTTACGAGATCGGTGCTTTTCTTAAAGTTCATTTTGTCCAGATCACATTGAGCACAATGGGCATTATTGTTTATTTTCGAACACACAAAAATCTTAAAAATAAAATTATTCTTGGATTTTTCGTGGCATTTCTTTCTTTATTAGCAAATCCGCAAAAATTGCCATTTTTTATTTGTGCTCTTTTGCCATTTTTAATTTTACCTGCAGGTTTTCTCCTTTTGAGACTTCCTAATAGGCTCTATTACTATGGCGTGATTGCTCTCCTGATCCTTCAGGGCCTTGGGATGAGTTCCTGGAATCAATGGTGGGTCCCTAATAAGCCCGAACTCGATAAACTAAGTGAAATAGAGGGGCTTATTAAGAAAGTCCCACAGGCGACTTATTTTGATGGGCTTGGGATTTTGCCGAGACAGAATTTAGTCTATTCGTATCTGGGGCCTGATGATCCCGTCACAATTCAAGGAGCACAGCAGGCCGTTCTTTGGAAAAAACCGAGTTTTATTTTTCGCAATTCACGCAGTTATTTGATGGAGCCAATTTTGGCCATTCAGTTAGAAAAAGATTACATCGAAATTCGAAAAGGTGTTTTTGTGAGAAAAGAGTTCAAAACTCAATTTGATATTGATTTAAGTGGAATGCCTCTTCAGAATTATTTTTCTTTCGAGGCTAGGTATTATTAATTGAGTATTATTAATAGAGACGCGTGCAGTAGAGTCCTGCATAGACGTTAGGGACTCCGAGGGCTGCAGGCAGAGGAATACCAAAGCCAGTTCCGCCACCAGTTGACTGACAATTCTGGATTAATTCAATCGTGAAGTTTGAATTCTGAGTAATCGTTAAATCCGTAATCCTAGCTTGTTGCATACCAATCGGAGCTGTCGCGGTCGCAAAGGCCATAGGGCTAGTTGAAAAATAAGGTGGCCCTAGAGAATTAATTCGAATACTAATACTGAATCCATCAACACCGTAGCCAGTCGCAATGGCATTGCAAACATAGCCGCCCGCTTTTAGCGTGACAAGGCCGCCAGCAGGGACTCCGACAATGTTACCTGCAGTATCGAGGATGGGCGCAATGATGCGAGGAGTTCCGGCTTGGGGACAATTGCCTGTTGTATTTGGTGGGTTGGCACCTGATGCCGTTTGATCTTCCAGGCGAATCGAATCATTTCGATTGTAGGCTCCAGAAACTCTGGAAACTCCAACACTATAGCGAGACGGATTTACGGGAAAACTCTTTCCAAAATTTCCAGGACTGTATTGCAAAATTCCATAAACTAAAACGCTAGGTTGGACACAAGAGGCAGAAAAATCAGAACAGAAAAGTGCGACCCTGAGTCTATAAGAAATGGGACAGCTATCTGTGCCTGTTGAAGTTGAAAAGCCTGTACAAGGCTCGCCCGCATATGTGAATCCGTTGGTTCCATTATCCGAATAGAAAACTCCGGGAGTTGCATTTCCATCGTAAAGTATGCCGGTGTGAGCTGCGCCATTGAAGTAGGCGTAATTTATTTCGTTACCAGCAGTTTGAGGATAAGTTGAAGTTTTATTACAAGCCGTATTTGAGTAAATACAGCTGAGAGTGGGATTGTCTGTGGTCGCTGCAATCGTATTTCTCCATGCATTTGCATCCAAAATATTTCTCTGCATATTAAGAGAAATCATATTTAGTGCGCCGTAGAGATTGGCTTGGGCTTGGACTCGGGACATATTCGCTGCTACCGATCCCATGCCTAAGCACAAGACGCCGATAATAGCTGCGGCGATCATGACTTCGAGTAAACCAACGCCGGATTGACCTAGTTGAATATTGATCTTTGATTTAAAAATAAATGTTTTCATCTACCTCTTATTTTAGGATGTTTTTAAGTCAATGGCAAAGAGAACATCTCTGTAAGACTGGGAAGTCTCAAACTAGAACGTTTACAAGGTGTTTTCGAGTGATCACAGGATTCTAGTACAGTATAGCCCTGAATACACATTGCTTGTGTAGGTCCCACTAAATGCTAGGGGCATCCCGAGTGCGAAGGCTCCGACACCAGGCGATTCACAAGTTTGAACGATCTTAAGAGTAAACGAAGTATTGGGTGAGGAGACCGTAAAATTAGGAACAGTCGCAGTTTCAACACCGCCGCCTAAAGCTGCAGCAAAGGCTGCTTGGCTGACTGCGCCTACTATTGGCGTCGCACTTGCATCTTGATAAACTGCAATTGTAAATCGATCCACTCCGAAACCCTGAGCTGTAGCATAACAAATATAAGTGCCACCAACCAGAGTCACAGAATCAGCTGGAGGACCATATGGAGGGCCCGGAGGGCTTAAAACATTACAAGTTGAAGACCCAATGACTCCATTGCATGCCGAGTCCATTTGAAGTTTATTGAAGCTTCGAGTAATTTGACCAGGTCCGCATAAATAAGTCGGAGCATTGGAAATCGGGCCAGTATTATTAGTGGTTGCTTCGAGAACTTGTACGATATCATTTCTTGGGGTGTTCATACCTTTTACGACTTTAATTTGAAATTTGTCGAGATTGAGATTGGCGCTTCCATCAGGAGTATGTTGTAAAAAGCCAAACACTGTGACTTGCGGGTTAAGACAAGAAGTTGCGCTTGGACAAGCATATTGATATCTCAGGCGATAAGAAAAAGGACATTGGGGCGTTGCCGTAGCAGCGCTAAATCCAGTGCAGGCGGTTCCCTGATAAGTGAATCCGTTCGATCCATTGTCAGTGTAAAGAGAATTTCCATTGGCAGGAGTAGTCGAACTATCCTGAATGGTATCGAAACCTGGATAACTTGTGAGCGGAGTCGCACTTACAGGTTTGGGAGTACATCCTCCCGTTTTTCTGGCCGCACATAAAAATCCAGAGTTGTAAGAACCGACTGTTGAGACGTTAACTGTATTATTCCAAGCTTTTGAATCTGAGAGAGCGGCCCGCAGTTGGGCTGCGACATTTTCCATATTACTCTGAATTTTTACCTGCGCTTGTATGCTCGAGATTTCAAAGAACAGCGTTCCCAAGCCCCCTAAGACCACAATCGTGAGGCCAGTCGTGATGATAACTTCAATCATCGTGAAAGCTTTTGTATTTAAAATTAACTTGGTGGCTTTATTATTCAGTATACTCATATAGATAGTTTACCCCTATATTAACTTCGAATCAAATTGGGCTTTGGAGATTTATGATTTGTTTCAAATTGAGATACTCATTGCATATCTAGACCAAGGCAGAGGCTTTCTAACGGGTTCACTTAAGGGGTTCTCATTTTGAGGCTGCTAATTAGGTGAGCACTACTGAAGGATCGAGACTCTTGACCTTAGGTGCTAATCTTTGATAGGTTCGCGTCTGGTCTTAACTCCTAGAGCGGGAGTAGCTCAATTGGCTAGAGTATCAGCCTTCCAAGCTGAGGGTTGCGGGTTCGAGACCCGTCTCCCGCTCCAATTTTGACAATACCTAAACCGGAATCCTTCGCATTGGTGAAGTTCCCTTTGATACCCTCCGCATGTAAATGCTGGGGTGTCTTCATTTCAATGACTCCCGATACTTGGGTCTTCACACCAGGGCTCTGAGTTCCCTGAATGTATTCTTGGGTACCTGTGACATAAAAAACCTTAAAGCCGCCATCAGTAGGCACTAACTTATGGATGAGCCGTCTCAAAAGTCTCTTTTTCTGTGCTCCGGTGCCTTTATCCCATCCCTTTTTAAACTCTTCCCAACGACTATGAATGAACTCGCGGGTAACCGTATGATCTACTGAATCAGGGATGCAGTCTTCGAGATCATGTTTACGGTTCACTTTTTTCTCACGTTCAGAATTCAAATTTTCCAAACGTCTTTCTGCCAGATTTATCGCGCTACCAGAGTCAGACATTTTTGATAGGATCTGAAAAGTCGACTCAATGTCTAAATCAATTTTGTGAATTTCTTTTTCGACTGACTGAATTTCAGCCTTCACGTCGTTTGTTTTCTGCGCACCAATTTTACTAAGGTTATCTTCGATATCATCAAATGCCCCAGATCGAGAGAGCATTTCTTTTAAATGATTTATAACGAGGGATTCAACTTCATCGGCTCGGAATCTTTGGACCTTGCAACTAGTTGGTGGGCCCGGTTGACTCTTGTGATCGTAATATCGGTATTCGGCACTTCGACCTTTGCAGGTATGGCCAGAGATTGATTTACCACAGCTTTCACACTCAAAAAAACTAGATAGTAAAAATTCACGTCTGGTAGACTTAGAAAGCCTTTGACGCTCTTTAAGTCTCGTTTCATTGAGAGAGCTTTGCACAATATCAAAAGTGCCTTTGTCTACTATTGCCGGCCACGAAGCCTTAACAACTTCGTACTTTTGCCATGACGGTAAATTCGCTGCATCCTCATCTTTATATTTTTTATTTACTTCTTTAAGGCCCACGTATGCTGGGTTTCGTAGAAACTCGTGCAAAGTTTGCGGGAACCAGATGGTTAGCGCGTCTGACTTCAGAAGTCTTTTGCCAACCTTTTTTGGCTTAATTCCTTTGGCATTTAAATAAACGACTGTTCCTCTCAAGGTTCCGATCTCGAGGAACTTATTAAAGATATTTCGGACGATCACGGCTTCTTTTTCATTTACTTTTGGAATGCTTCGATTGGTCTCGTCAATATCGAATCCAAGTATGACTGGTGCGCCATTACGAAGTCCACGCTTAGCTCTTGAGTGGAAGTTGAGTGATACACGCTCTGCCGTTTGTTTTCGTTCGAACTGCGCCAAATTAATCAAATTTAACATCATCATTTCGCCAGATGGTGTCGTCGTATCGAACTGTTCTTTGACCGACAAAAATTTCGTATTGTACTTTTTGATCTCTTCTAAAAGAAGTAAGAAGTCCAACATGTTTCTTGAAAGGCGAGAAAGATCAGTCACAAGGATTAAATCGATTTTACCTTTGCGGATATCAGACATCAGCTTTTGAAATTGCGGTCGGCGAGTATCTTTCGCCGATAAACCTTCTTCAATATAAAACTCTGTGATCTTGCCCCATTTGTTTTCTTGTGAATTTTTGATTTCTACAAATGAATTGAGTCGATGCTTTTGCGAATCGAGAGAGCCTTCAATTATATTTGCTTGTTCTTCCGTCGAGACCCTTAGGTACGCCCCAATTCTACGCTGCATTTAAATCCCCAGTTCTAGCTATAGTCGGTCGGCCTCGTTTT
>JAYUEB010000065.1:0-2525 GCA_043739525.1 Bdellovibrionales bacterium | reverse complement strand
ACACCATACTTGGGGAGAGATTAAGGATTATGGAACGAACGCTCACTCCAGAATTTGCGATTGAGTTAAAGCTTTTATTGGAAGCGATTAATCTCAAATACGATTTCGATTTTCGACATTATTCAGTCAATTCGATGAATCGGACCGTGATATTGGCAATGAACCGAATGGGATGCAACACGCTTTCGTTACTTCAAGAAAAAGTCCTGCGTGATCCAGATTGCTTCTATGATCTGCTTCAATCCCTTACGATCCCAGTGAGCGAAATGTTTCGTGATCCATCCTATTTTCTTTCACTTCGAGAAAAGGTTATCCCAATTCTTAAAACCTATCCTTCAATTAAAGTTTGGGTTGCCGGATGCAGTACAGGTGAAGAAGTCTATTCGCTCGCGATCCTACTGCAAGAAGAAGAGTTGCTTGAGCGCACGACCATCTATGCAACCGATATCAACCCAAGAAGTCTTGAAAAGGCCTCACTGGGTGTCTTTGACTTGAAGGCGACACAGACATATGCTGACACCTATCAAAAATCCGGCGGGAAGAAATCACTTTCAGACTATTATGAGGTCTCTTTTAATTCGGCGAAATTTGATAGCGCCTTAATGAAAAATATTACCTTCGCGGATCATAGCCTCGTGACAGATTCGGTATTCTCAGAGACGCATCTGATTTCTTGCCGAAATGTACTTATTTATTTTGATCGTGAGCTACAGGATAGAGTATTTGGCCTTTTTCATGAGTCTCTTTGCAGAAAATGTTTTTTAGGTCTTGGATCTAAAGAGACGATTCAGTTTTCACAATATGAAAAATTCTTTGATCCTTTCGTAAAAAAGGATCGGATTTTTCAAAAGAAGTAGATGATGAACCCAATCACGAAAGACTCTTTAAATAGAAGCAAAGCCGATAAGGTCAAGATTCTCCTCGTAGATGACTTGAAGGACAATCTTCTTGCGTTAGAAGGACTACTGAGGCGCGACGACATCGAGATTTTCAAAGCAAAATCAGGAACAGAGGCACTGGAATTTTTGATTCCGAATGAATTTGCTGTAGCGCTCATCGACGTTCAAATGCCAGGGATGAGTGGATTCGAGCTAGCTCAATTCATGCGAGGTGCGAGTAAAACCAAAAATGTACCGATTATCTTTGTGACAGCGACGGCGAAGGAACAGAGCTTCTCATTTAAGGGTTATGAAAACGGCGCTGTGGACTTTCTTCTTAAACCTCTCGACTCATTTGCGGTCAAGAGCAAGGTGAACATCTTCATTGAGCTTTATCGGCAGAGGAAGGAACTTCGGTCTGCCGAGGCGAAATTTCGTGGTCTCGTTGAAACTGCACCCGATGCACTCGTTATTTTAAATGAAGATGGCCTAATAGAACTGGTGAATAAGCAAGCTGAAATAATTTTTGGTTACGAACGATATGAACTCATAAATCAACCGATGGAAATGCTCATGCCTGAGCGCTTTCGTCACGCACACGTTCATCACCGTGTCGATTATACTGAGCATCCTATTGTAAGACCAATGGGACGTGCGCTTGACCTATTTGGCAGACGGAAGGATGGGACCGAGTTTCCGCTGGATATCTCTCTGAGCCCACTCAAGACAGAAAGCGGCACACTCATCTCCAGCGCAATTAGAGACATTACAGAACGCAGAGCCTCTGAGAAGGCAAAAGAAGAAATCCTAACGAATCTTAAGAAAACTCAGGCTGAGCTTGAGTTAGCCAAAGTTTGCGCTGAAAAGGCAAAAGATATCGCCGAGCAAGCGAACGAGTTTAAATCTACTTTTCTTGCGAACATGTCTCACGAGATCAGAACCCCTATTGGAGCCATTTTAGGTTTCAACGACCTAATGAAAAATCCTTCCAACACTGTTGAAGAAAATCGCAATTACATGGTTGTCGTTGAACGCAACTCACAACAGCTTTTAAGACTCATTGATGACATTCTCGATCTTTCTAAAGTTGAGGCTGGCAAGATGACGATGGAGAGCACTCAGTTTTCTCTCGCTGAAATGCTGGCTGACTTTGCCACACATATGGCGTTTAAAGCTCAAGAAAAGGGAATCAGATTTCAATTAACCGCAGTGACTCTTATTCCTGATTTGATCTGCTCCGACCCCGTTAGGCTCAGGCAAATCCTAAGTAACGTTGTCGGCAATGCCATTAAATTCACAGATAAGGGCCGCGTCGATCTTACTGTCGCATTCGCAGAACCAATTTTGAAATTTATTGTCAACGATACAGGCGTAGGTCTTTCAAAAGACCAAGAGTCTAAGCTTTTTCAACCCTTCTCTCAAGCAGATCCATCTACCACTCGGAAATTCGGAGGGACTGGTTTGGGTTTGATCTTGTCAAGACGCCTTGCTGAAGCTCTTGACGGAAGATTAGAACTTATTGAAAGCAAAAAAGATTTTGGTAGCACTTTTTTGATTGAAGTGAGGTCGACGTTACTTCCTCATGCAAAGCTAGTTGGGATAGAGGCTCTGACAGTCATTGCAGGGGCCGCTCCTGGCTTTCACAAA
>JAYUEB010000064.1:0-2527 GCA_043739525.1 Bdellovibrionales bacterium | reverse complement strand
CAAATTGTAATCAGGTTGATAATGGTAAACACGAAGAGGCTTCTAAAATTCCTCCGGTTCGTATCTATATCAACAGTAATCCTCCGAATGCGCGCATTTATGTTGAGAATCACCCCGATCAAAACGGTGTTAAGACCACTCCTGATCATATCGAAGTGACACCTAATAAACCGGTTAAAATCACCGTTAAAATGGACGGCTTTAATGATTGGGAAAAAACCGTTTCGGGCGAGTCGTCAGAAACTCTCAACGCCGATCTTAGCAAAAAGCGTAGCGCGTACTTAATTGTAAATATTAAGGGAACTGGGGATCTCTACGTCAATCGCAAAAAAATGGATCATTGTAATCTTGTCAGCCCTTGCACTGTCGAGCCCAACACAGAACTTGCTATTGAAGCTTATGATGCTGGCACACAAGCTTACGACAAACTAAGTCTAACACTCAGCGATGGCGAAACCAAGCAGGTCGTTTTAATTCCTAAACTCAATAGAGATCCAGCCGGTTCAAATCCACATTCAAAATAGAGCCCAATTGTTCAACTAATTGAGGTTCTTGGATACACCGAATGTTGTATTTTAGATCTTGATGAAGTATTTTTGAGACAATAAAAGAATGGTCCAAAATAACATATGGCACAAGATACAATTTGCAGAAGATTTCTAGAAGTTTGTAGCCGCGATTCAAGTCGTCCTGCAATTATCTTTCCGAGAAAAGGAAAGTGGATCGAACAAACTTGGAGCAACTACAAAAGTGTTGTTGAAGAAGTCAGCCTTGGATTGAGATCGCTCGGTATTAAGCCCGGTGATCGCGTTGCCATACTCGCAAATACCAGACCTGAATGGGCCTATTGTGATATGGCGATTTTGTGCCTCGGAGCGATTACGGTTCCAATATATCACAGCAGTACTCCTGAAGACATCGCTCACATTCTCTTGAACAGCGAAAGCAAAATTCTCATTTGCGAAAATGTGAGTCTACTAAAAAGGTTTAGTGAGGTTGCTTCGCAAACTAAAGTTCAGAAAGTCATCTGCATTGATTTTGATGCAGATAAAATAACCGATCCTGAAATTTTCAGTTTCGAAAAGCTTCAAGGGCTCGGAGCAAAAGAAATTAAGTTGAATCCCCTTGCCTTTCAGGAGAGCGCTAAGAAGGTCAATTTAGATGACGTTGCCACGATCGTTTATACTTCTGGAACTACCGGAATTCCAAAAGGAGTTGTCCTGACTCACACTCAAGTAATGAGTGAAGTCGTCGATATTTTTCCGTTACTTGGGATTTCTGTTAAAGACCGCACTCTCACATTTTTACCTTTTACTCATGTTCTTGGACGTATCGAATTGTGGGGACACACGATTATCGGCTACACGATGTGCTATGCAGAAGGCATTGACCGCATACGTGACAATTTTGCAAAGACCAAACCAACGGTTATGGTTGCCGTTCCGCGAATTTTTGAAAAAATTTACGGGGCGATTCAACTTCAAGCTGACACGAGCAAAATCAAAAAGAAAATTTTTAGCTGGGCTGTCTCAGTTGGCAATCAGGTTAGTCGATGCAAGCTAGAAAGACGTACACTCCCGATTTCGGTTGCACTACAATATCAATTAGCCAAAAAATTGGTTTTCGATAAAATCAACCATGGCCTTGGCGGAAGTCTCCGATTTGTTTTTTCTGGCGGAGCTCCTCTCAATCCAAATATCGCTGAGTTTTTTCATGCCGTCGGACTGACTCTTTTGGAAGGCTACGGATTGACCGAAACAACCGCGGCAATCACCGTGAATACTCCATTTGACTACAAATTTGGAACTGTCGGCAAGGCGATTGGTGACGTGAAACTAAAACTTGCTGAAGACGGTGAAATTCTCGTTCAGAGTAAAAAAGTCATGAAAGAATATTATCTGGATCCAAAATCAACTGCAGAAGTCATGCAGGATGGCTGGTTCAAAACTGGCGACATCGGAGAATTCACTGCTGACGGCTTTTTGAAAATCACCGATCGCAAAAAAGATCTGATCAAAAGTGCCGGGGGGAAGTTCATTGCACCACAAAAAATTGAAGGCTTACTCAAAGAAACTGACTTCATTTCAAATGTTCACATTCACGGCGATCAGAAAAAATATGTCGTAGCTCTTTTAACCCTTGATCCACAAGCTACGAAGCATTTTGCCGAGACTAATGATATTTCTTACAAAGACTTTGCAAGCCTCATTAAAAATCCAAAAATTCGCGAGCATGTTCATGAGCTCATCTCTGAAACAAACAGCCATCTCGCCAGCTACGAAACCGTTAAGAATTTTGAAATTCTTGATCATGAATTTTCAATTGAAAATGGCGAGCTCACTCCTTCGCTTAAGGTGAGACGCAAATTTGTCGACGAAAAATATAAGGGTCTTATCGAAACTATGTACTGAGTTCGGCATCAATAAAAATAAAATCGAAAACTCACTCCAGCATACGGACCGCTTAAATTCACCGAGCGATCTGATCCGTCCTGATTAGTCAACGTAGAGCCCGAAGGCTCGCTCCC
>JAYUEB010000063.1:0-7617 GCA_043739525.1 Bdellovibrionales bacterium | reverse complement strand
CAATTACTAGAAGCACTCAATTCAGCGCGAATCGCATCGTGAGTTGAGACAACAAAGAAATTCCAAAAGGCTGGTCCATTCAGGCGAAGAGCATTTTTTTGCCGAAATGATCTCATGACTTGTCTTTTTCTAGCCAGATAGCCTGCATTAAAAGAGAACGGTACCTCTTCCCAAAAGTGAAGATGCTGTTCTCGTAACATGTGCCAAAGTTCATCGAAATCAAAGTCCGTCCAATCATTCACCATACCAGCTGCTTTGACGGCCCTTAATCCGCTAACAGCGTCATCGTTGAGAATTGCATATGTAAGTTCAGCAAGAATCGAAAATGTTTGATCGGCGCAATTTAAAACTCTGCCAAAATCAATAAAGACAACTTTGTCTTCGGTAAAAAGTAGATTTCCCGGATGGCAATCTACGTAAATGGTATTGTGCCAGAAAAAGGCTTGTCCTTGAAAGCGAACCACTGTTTCGGCGGCCCAGTTTTTTTTCTCCTGAGTTGCAGTTTTTACAAATTCATTGAAGCTTAGACCGTCTATGAACTCGGTGGTCAAAACTTTCTCTGAACAGAAGTCGAGATACACTTTTGCGATACGAATGGATTGATCTCCAACAAAAAACTTTTGAAAGCACTCTTGATTTTTTGCTTCTCGCAAGTAGTCGCACTCTTCTAACACTCTCATTTTAAACTCTTCAAGAATTTCAGTGCCACCGAATCGAATAAGTGCAAACAATAAGTCTTGGATAATCGGCATTTTAAATGCAGCCAGGAGCTCTTCTTTCATTGATGGATATTGAACTTTCACGGCAACGCTTTCACCTGAATGAAGTTTCGCCCGATGAACTTGTCCAATACTTGCAACTGCGAAGGGTTCAGATGACCACTCCGCGAATATTTCAGAAGGTTTTTTTCCAAACTGCTCAAAAATAATTCGAGAAACTAGACTTGGTGACATTCCCGTCATTTGATCTTGTAACAAACAAAGACATTCACGCACTTCACCCGGAATATCCGGATCTAGATAGCTGACCAACTGAATAATTTTGAGTGGAAGACCCTTTGTTTTATTAAGCTGTTCGATGAGACCAGAATAAGTCGCGAGTTGAATACTACTTTTAATTGGATCCGGCGATAAGTGACCGGCCAAGTAACGTTGCATAAGCTCTTTTAGGGCAGACTCCAAGGAGCGAATCTGATCACGATTTTTCTTAACATCAATTGATTCCAAAAGCTTTTCTGTCAGTTTGCTACTGAGCTTAGCCAACTGAGGATCTAGACGTTTTTGTTTAGGAGACCCAAGATGATATTCAAAAACTTCCATAAGTTTGAGAATGGGACCTGGAATTTCGCGACCGCCACTTTCCCAAAATCCGATAGCTCCAGACGAGACCTGAAACTCTTTGGCGAGCTCCCTCTGGCTTAATCCCATTTTCTTGCGAATTCGAATAAGTCGCGCGGCAGTTTCTGTTTTCATGCTCACGAGGTTAGCAATATTTTTTTTGTTGTCAATGCCACTCAGGATTTTAAAATAAGACGACTCAAGCCACGTAAATTTAAAAAGGGCGCATCATGATCAAAAACTATAAGCTTTGGCTCACTTTGCTTCTTTTAGGCGCTGGTATTCTTACTTTTATAGAAGGCCGGGGAACAACCGATGCCGTTCGCGCAAGCCTTCACTCCCGATAAATAAAATCTCCTTTAAAGGAAATTTCGCTTACGCCTTGAATTGCCATTGCTCCCTTATGCATGTCACACCAGGAACTTTAGTTGATGAACTAAGACCAAGGGCTCATATTTTGGTCGGAGCAAAGGCAGGACGGTTTACGATTACGGATGAGCTACCATGACATCATGAATTTCCGCAAAAGTGCTCACGCCGATTCTCCACGTTTTATAAAAACTTTTGGTAATGTTAAAAACGTTATAAAAAATAAAAGCGACCCACATACAAATGGTATTCCGGGATACTGAGCATTTAAAACAAGTGGAAATAGTGTGGCTCCCGCAACCAATCTTCCCGTTGATTGAATGACAAGTGAAAGTCCATAGTGCTTACTGCTTTTGCCTGTGGAGTTTACCAGGAGAAGGCTTTGCGAATGGACATTGAAAGCAATTTCTCCTAAGGTCATAATCAATGAGCAAAAAGCAAATGAAAGAATTGTTTTTGGCAACACAACAAACAGAAACATTCCAAGCGCGACAGCGATAAATCCAGTTGGCAACGAGCGACTTGGTTTTTGAAAAAAGTGCGCTGCGGGAACAGCGAAGGCCCCGCAAAAAAAAGTATTTACGAGAAGTGCGACTCCGAAGGCACGAATACCATCATTACCTAAAGCAAGTCTTCCAAATCCTGAAAAGCTCAAGAAACCCAATTCATAAATATAATAGAAAAAAGCAAGGGCCAGGGAGTAATGAAAAAACCCTCTTTCGACAAATCCCTTGGCCTGCTCAGTTCGTTCAGATTTAGGCTCTTTTAATTTAAAAAATCCAATTATGAGAGCCACTAAAGATGTTATTCCATCTAAAAGAAATGGAACCATAAGGCCTAGGGATCCGATGAGGATTGCTACAAGAGACGAAACAACCTGCCCAAGATTACTTGCCGTTCGAAGCCAGGCCAGACTATTTTTTATTGCGATTCCACTTTGCTCTCTTACGAGTGCGCGCGCAGAAGGATTAAAAAGCGCGGACCCGAATTGTCCGATGACTGCGAATGTTCCAACTAAAAAACTCGATCGCAAAAAAGGCAAACTGGTAAAGCCGATAAATCCCATGAGAAACGAGGACAAAATGATTGGTCGGAAACCAGTAATGTCCGTCATGAATCCGCCGACAAATAGACCTCCGACTTGAGCCGATTTAGTTAGACCGAGAATGAGAGATGATGACGACGACGAAAACCCACGATCAATCAGAAGCATTGGCAAAAGCGAAATCGCCATTTCTCCTGACTTGTTGATAAAAGAACTGACTATAAGCGCCCATGGAATTTTTGCGTTCTTCAATTTAGAAAATTGCGAAATCATAAGTCTCTAACAGCTCTATTGAAGGCGCGCCTATCGCTTTTAGATTAACTGGCGACAACGGCAAGACACACCTACTCAGATGAATATTGATTCTATTTACCTACCCAAAAAATAACGACTATCTATAAAGCATGCGCCCATTGTGTTGACCATAATTGACGAATTTACATTGGTCACAAATAACGTCGCCGTTAATTTGACCAAGATTAATCAAAGTAGAATGGTAATCGAGATAAACGCTCTCATTGATTTGACCGTAGTTCGTTGCTTTCTCACCTGGAGCTAAATAGTAAGAATGTGCGTGATCCCTTTCACCTGCTAGAGCAGAAGTGCCGATAACTAAACTCAATATTAAAATTAAATTTTTCAAATTAAACCCCTTGTTTGTAAGTTCAGCCCATATTTCTAGGCCCACCTCACAGACTTAGCAAATACTTTTTGCTAAGAGGTTACTTAGTCATTTCTTAACCAACTTGAGCTTTTGAGCATTGCTCTTTACCAATTAAGATGTGGCACTTCGTGTTTCCGTCAATCGTCGGATCAAATCTCATGGGGATACCAACTTGCTCAGTAAAATACTTTCCCATCGCATGTCCACAAGTTGATTCACAAGGATAAGTGCCCATTCTTTTTCGATAAGGGCAATCGGTCAGAAGAAGTTTACCTGGTTCGACAAGTTGATTCGGACCGATCATCCACCCAAATACTTTTGGAATTAAGACCTCTGCAATTCTTTCGGCATTTTTGGGCGCACACTTCGCAATTGCCTTCAAAGCAGCAAGGCCAAAAGGGATCGAATTTAAAAATCGATCAAAGCCCTTTGCGATCTTTTCATCGCGCTCATTTAAGGAATCAAAATAAAGCGACTCCTCTCCAAACGCTTCAAAACCTTTGAGTGGCGACTTTGGCGCACCCTCGGCCCACAGACTTTGTCTTAACCAAGTCGAGTAAAACTCATTTGCTTTATCCAAAGGATTCACAACTTCGATATTCGAGGCTTGCGGAACCACGTTTCCCATTGGATGACAGAGTTCAACGATACGTTGATCATCGAGGGTGTAGAGTCCAAAGCTTGGCTTCCAAAAGAAAAAATATTTCAAATCAGGAGCACTAAAGTAAATGCGTTCTCCCTCTTGTTGAATCAAAAAATCTACAATTACTTCTCCCCGACCATTTTTATTCACTAAAAATCTTGCGGTACTATTTTTAAGGTCGATTTCTAGCAAACGAAGCTTGAGATTCAAATAAGATGAAAAATAACCTTTTTCGTGCGCCGGTAATTCACTTGAATCTCGCTCCATAAAACTCAGGCTCTGATCGACCTGAATATCTGAATTCCCCTCATTCGTCTGAACGACGGCACTTGCGGGCTTTTGAAAAATCGCAATAGAAGCAAAGCCACCTATTTGCTTTAAGAAACTACGTCTTTCTGATAACATCTATCCTCTCCTGACCAAATAAAGACCAGAATCTACCAGAAATTGAACCGAGTCTTCAAGCTAAGTTTTAACTAGTGAAAGTGACTTCCTGCGGCCGTAAAAATGAAGCCTTTATCTTCAAAATAAGCGCAAGTTTGTCACTCGAGTTGAAAAATCTGCGATCCAAATTACTTACTCGATAACATGACTCAACCCATGATATTGTCCCCGACAGACAGTGATTGTCTTTAGGGGAATTCAAATGAAAAAATCTTTTTTAAAAACCAGCGCTGTGGTTTTAGCTATCGCGAGCACTCAAATTCATTGTACGAAAAGTGAAAGCTCGAACATTCTTGGTACGTCTCAATCAAAAACAACTGCCAATGATCAAAAGTCCAACGCGAATATCGAAAAAGGCACCTATATTTCAGAACGTGGCGGAGATACGTCCGATTTTAATCAACTTGTCGTAGCAGTTACGAGCTCAGGAATTAAAACCACTCTTGTGACTAGTTGGGTAACTCAAAGAAATTCTCTGTATGCGCCGGGATCTGAAGAGAAATCACTCGATGTAGGCTTTACGCTTTCTCAACCGGCAAGTGGTAAACTTGTCGTGTCAAATGCTGCTCTTAGCGGAAAACCGATTGGCACTGGCGGTACAATCAATCTTACAAAAGTCGAAAACCATGAGTTCAATGTTTTAGGTGTAGCGGCTTATGCAAGATACACGATTCATTCTACAGATGGGTCTTTTCAAGATCAGGATGTCCACGCAACGGTTCTTCCTGAAGGATTGGCAGGCGGGCAAGGAATGTCCCTATGGGATGCTCGCAATCTGAACCGTGATAAACATCCTGAATTTGCTGGTTGTACGAACCCAATTGGAGCCGATGATCTCTCTGCCGTTACTCAATCCTTAAGTGGAGTTCTTTCAAGCGACCCAAATATTTTTAAGAAAATTTTGAAAGATTGTAAAAATCGAGAGACGATCGAAGTTCCGGCCGGAATTTTTGATACCTGTCGGTTTGAAGATCCTACTTATCGTTCTCAAGCGGTGGTTTGGATTGGAAATGTACCGACAGGTTTCGTCAAAATGGTTTCAAAACAAGATTATCAAACGATGACACCTGATGGAATCAATTTGACCTGCGAGCTTTTCAAACCTCAAGTTTGGGAACTTCAGGCTTTTTCGCATTAATGGCTGCTCACCGCCACGACCAAGGGTGAAACAAAATAATTTTCTTAGTTTGGTGGATTATCTAGATTCATTTGGATGTTATCAAGATGTTCAATGACTTCTTGCAGATCATCAGAGATTTGGACGCTCACTTCTTGGCTCCAAGTACCTTTCATGCGAATCAAATTCAATACGGGATGCACGATCTCTGCTCGACTATAAAAACAATGCCGAGGTGCCGCCGGAAGCGCTTTGGCATCATGATACTTTGTCATTACTTCATCTATAGTCAATGTCTCCATACCTGGAATAGCGACTTCAAAAGCCTTAAACTGCTCGGCACAATTTGGATTTTTAACTCCATAAAGATTCATCACGGCAACGCCCAATTGAACTAAATTCTCTGTACCAGTTGCAAGCGTTTGAACATCAGCTGAGGTTTTTGTCACAGGTATTTGTTGAAGTAAAACGTCGACTGCAGCTTTATATGTATTGAGTTCGGCATATTTATAATCGTTAGCAAAAGCCCCTGAGGAAAGTAAAAGGCAAGCACCCAAAGCTCCTAATATTTTCATAATTAACTCCTTTGTTTTGAGAAACGATAAGTTCATAAGTCTCAGAAATCAAGCCTTACAATGGAATTGTAAGCCGCATGAAAGATTTTTGAAATTCACTGGCTTTAGGTTTACTCTGAACTCCAAAGCCGAGGTAAAAATGAAATCAATTGTATTGATCCTACTTATATCTTTAGTCGCCATAAGTTCGTCTGCGAAATCAGAAAAGGACAAATGCCTCGATGCTGGCGGTGAATGGCGGAGTTGGACAAAGTATGAAGTCATAAAAAAAATCGAGTCCTGCAGAGTAAAAGCAAAAGACGCAGGAAAAGCTTGTATCGAAGGAAAAGACTGTAAGCTTGGTTTTTGCGAATATGAAATAGAAACCAAATCCGGCAGCTGCACTGAATACGGTAGGCCACTGGGCTGTCACACTTTATTGGAAAAAGGAGGGAAGAAGTCTCGTATTTGTGTCGATTAAGAATTCGAAAGAGGCCATAAGAATCGTTCTACATCCAAAACCAGAAGGAACAGGACCTCATCTCGAATTCACTTTTTATTCTTCTCTTTATGAAATAAAAGTGCGACTTCACGAAGGAGTCGATATGAAAAACTTTTTTTCATTGAGCATCATTTTATTTTCAATCAATTTAAATGCGGCTATTTTCAAATGTGCCGCCGACCCAATTGCATGCCCAAGCGGAGATCACATGCACTGCGTGGGTTACGGCTGGTGTGGTCCTTATTGCGATACTTGTCGAGAAGATTCGAAACAATCAAAGCAAATGAATTTTTCTGCTGACGTTTCAGTTCACACATTGGAGTGTCATCAAGATCAAAATCTTTGTGGAACTAAGCTCTTGTCCTGTTCCCGGCAAGAAAATTCAAATTCCCATACTTGCATGAACTTCAAGTCGCGATGAAATTGCATATAATTGATAAAATCGGTATAAAGAACTCATGACAGAAGATGACCTTGAAGGAAGCTTAATCTTGGAAATGCTCTCGGCGATAGGCAAGCTGGATGACTTCTTAGAAGCCGTTGACTCGGATAATTTTGGAAAAGCTGCGGCTCTTATGAAAGCCGCAAATGTGGATTCTGAAAGTATCAAAATGGTTTTAGATAAAATGGCTAATTAGAAGGTGCAGCAAAACGCCGCATTAGGCGTGGACCTAAGTTACACGGACTAGAAAATCGGAATGTTTTCTGGTTTTTTTTCTAGATAGTTTTTGAGGTCTTTTATTGGAATATTTTTCTCATTGAATTTTACATACTCCTTTTCTACTTCGTAGACTACTGGGCAGGAGAAGTTTCCGTTTTCGGTTACTGAGTCATAGATTCCGTTTTTAGACTTTAGGAGAAAAAATAAATCTACTTTTGGTGCTACTGAAAAGCCACCTGAGCATGCAGTACCTTGGCAATGGGTGGTGTTTAACTCGATTT